>NZ_SZVK01000027.1:0-53855 GCF_005280595.1 Escherichia sp. MR
CTGATAGAAACAGAAGCCACTGGAGCACCTCAAAAACACCATCATACACTAAATCAGTAAGTTGGCAGCATCACCCAGAACTTGTTGAACAGCCGTTTCACCGCCCAACGTTTCCAGCACCTGCGGAACGTTGATTATCCCTTTGATAAACTGATGAATGGCGAAGCTTTCCATCACGCCGAAGAAGAACCAGCAGCCGACGGTGCTACCGAGGATCAGCCCCCAGATAACTTCTTTGATCTTACGACCACGTGATACGCGGGTGACAAACATTGCCACGCCGGGGGTGTAAGAGATCCACCACAGCCAGTAGAAAACGGTCCAGTTGCGGGTAAATGAACCATCGCCAAGTGGATCGGTAAATAAGCTCATCTGTAAGAAGTTTTGTGTGGTCAGGCCGATGGCATTGATGATGCTGTTGGTAATAAACTCGGTTGGACCGACAATCAAAACCAGCAATGGCAGCAGGAACGCGCCCCAGCCGACCATTTTGCTCAGACGTTGTAAACCGTTGTTGATACCTATCCACGAGCTTAGGCAAAAAATGCCGCCGGAAAGCAGGATCACAAATGCCTGCACGGTGAAGTTATCGGGTAAACCGGTCAGCGCGGAAAGCCCACGGGTAAAGGTTGCTGCGGTGACAACAAGGGAAATGGTCAGTGCGCCGACAGTGGCGATCAGGAACATTAAGTCCACCAGTTTTCCCCATGGGCCTTGCGGGCGAACGCCGGTAATAGCAGCAATAATGCCGGAAAGACTCAGCCCTTTATTTTTCCGCACATGAAAGTGGTAAGCCATGATTAATGAGGCCAGCGTATAAGTTGCCCAGGCGCTGATGCCCCAATGGAAAAAGGAGTAGGGAACGCTAAATTCCAGTGCCTGCTGTGAACGCGGCACGATATTTAAACCCGGCGTTTGATAATAATAGGCCCACTCCGCTACGCCCCAATAAAGCGTGGAGGAACCTAATCCGGCGCAAATAAACATAAACAGCCAGGAGAGCGTACTGTATTCCGGTTTACCTTCGCCAAGACGAATATTGCCGTATTTGCTGGTGGCTAAATAAATTACCAGCCCCATTGCCAGCAAAACTAATACCTGTACGGCAGAACCCAGCGTGCGGGTAACTAAACTGTATATTGCGTTGGCCGCGTCGGCCGACTGTTGCGGAAAAAGGCTTAATGTGGCTGCGATGAAAAGAATGGCCACCAGGCTGATGCTAATCAGCGGCAAATCTTTTTTCTTAACATTGCTCATCATGAGTCATCTCCTGGGCATAAAAGCCCGTCGCTGGCTTTTGCCAGTTGTAATTATTTGCAGGGTAATGAACTTTTGTTGTGTTTAACAAATTGATTATTTGCATGTTACATAAATTAAACAATTAAGAATACGGAAAGCCATAAAACACGAAACGGAAACAATAAAAGGTGAAATGACGCAGGTTATTTACTGTAAAGAACGAATAAAAAAACCGCGTCAGTGACGCGGTTCAAATAAACTGGTTTGACCTTAACGCAAAATAATTTTGCAAATCGCGTCGGCAACCTGTGGCGTGGTGGCATTACCTTTCATATCGGGTGTTTTCGGCCCGTGAGCAATCACTTCTTCAATCGCTGCCAGAATGCCGTTGTGCGCTTGCTGGAAACGCTCATCGCCATTGCCAAGGAAATCCAGCATCATTGCCCCGGCCCAAATCGTGGCGATAGGGTTGGCAATATTTTTACCGTAGATATCCGGCGCAGAGCCGTGGACTGGCTCGAAGAGCGACGGGAAAGTGCGTTCCGGATTCAGGTTAGCGGATGGGGCAATGCCGATGGTGCCGGTGCAGGCCGGGCCAAGATCGGAAAGAATATCTCCAAATAAATTAGACGCTACCACCACATCAAAGCGTTCCGGCTGCATCACAAAGCGCGCGCAGAGAATATCAATATGCTGCTTGTCCCAGTGGATTTCCGGGTAATTTTCTGCCATTGCTTTTACTCGCTCATCCCAGTACGGCATACTAATGGCTAAACCGTTAGATTTCGTGGCAGAAGTCAGGGTTTTGCGCGGGCGGCTTTGTGCTAGCTCAAAAGCATATTGCAAAATGCGATCGACGCCACGGCGGGTAAATACCGATTCCTGGATGACAACCTCATGTTCCGTTCCTTCATTCAGTCGACCGCCCAGAGACGAGTATTCGCCTTCCGTATTTTCGCGCACCACGTAAAAATCGATGTCGCCAGGCTGTTTACCCGCCAGTGGGCAGGGAACGCCGGGAAAGAGGCGTACCGGGCGCAGGTTAACGTACTGATCAAACTCGCGGCGAAATTTCAGCAGCGACCCCCATAACGAAATATGATCCGGAACGGTGTCCGGCCAGCCGACGGCACCAAAGTAGATAGCGTCGAAACCGCTGAGTTGTTCATGCCAGTCGTCCGGCATCATTTTGCCGTGATGGCTGTAATACTCGCAACTTGCCCACTCCATCTGCTCAAAACTTAAGGCAAAGCCCCAGCGTTCAGCAGCAGCTTGTAACACACGAATCCCTTCAGGAAGGACTTCTTTGCCAATCCCGTCTCCAGGGATCGCAGCAATACGCATCGTTTTCATCATTAGGTTCTCACTTCCTGATCAGCAAAATTGACAACTCCACCATCCTATAATTGACTGATCAGGAATTAATCCCCGCAACTGGTGAAACATAAAACACGAATCATGAATAATTTACCGCTGCTGAACGATTTGCGCGTCTTTATGCTGGTGGCTCGCCGGGCCGGTTTTGCTGCCGTGGCGGAAGAATTAGGCGTTTCACCGGCCTTCGTCAGCAAGCGCATCGCCTTGCTGGAGCAAACCTTAAACGTGGTGCTATTACACCGCACCACCCGTCGCGTCACCATTACCGAGGAAGGTGAGCGGATTTATGAATGGGCGCAGCGCATATTGCAGGATGTCGGGCAGATGATGGATGAGCTTTCCGACGTGCGCCAGGTGCCGCAGGGAATGCTGCGTATTATCAGCAGTTTTGGTTTTGGACGGCAGGTGGTAGCTCCGGCACTGTCAGCACTTGCGAAAGCGTATCCGCAACTGGAGTTACGTTTTGATGTGGAAGACCGGTTGGTCGATTTGGTCAATGAAGGGGTCGATCTGGATATTCGTATTGGCGACGACATTGCACCTAACTTAATTGCCCGCAAACTGGCGACCAATTACCGTATTCTCTGCGCATCGCCGGGGTTTATTGCGCGATATGGTGCACCGAAACATTTAACGGATCTTTCTGCGTTACCCCGCCTGGTCATAAAAGAGCGCGATCATCCGTTTGGTGTCTGGCAATTGCGCAATAAAGAAGGTCACCATGCCATTAAAGTCACCGGATCGATGTCGTCTAATCATGGTGAAATTGTCCATCAGTGGTGTCTCGATGGGCAGGGAATTGCGTTGCGCTCCTGGTGGGACGTTAGTGAAAATATTGCCAGTGGGCATCTGGTACAGGTTTTACCTGAATATTATCAGCCAGCAAATGTCTGGGCTGTTTATGTCTCAAGGCTGGCGACATCCGCAAAAGTACGGATTACGGTAGAGTTTTTGCGCCAGTATTTTGCAAATCATTACCCGAATTTTTCACTGGAATGAGTGCAATTTTTTACTCTATTCTCAGGTTGTTGTCAGGTTAAAACCTGATTTTCTCCTTTCTAAGCCGTTGCGGATTGGTTAGCATATTCACCTTTAATCGCGCATGATCCAAAGAGAATTAAAGAGGTTAATGTGTTCGCAGAATATGGGGTTCTGAATTACTGGACCTATCTGGTTGGGGCCATTTTTATCGTGCTGGTGCCAGGGCCGAATACCCTGTTTGTGCTTAAAAATAGCGTTAGTAGTGGAGTGAAAGGCGGTTATCTTGCGGCCTGTGGTGTATTTATTGGCGATGCAGTATTGATGTTTCTGGCGTGGGCCGGTGTAGCAACCTTAATTAAGACCACACCGATATTATTCAATATTGTACGTTATCTTGGCGCGTTTTATTTGCTCTATCTGGGGAGTAAAATTCTTTACGCAACTCTGAAGGGTAAAAATAGCGAGGCCAAATCAGATGAACCTCAATATGGCGCTATTTTCAAGCGTGCGTTAATTTTGAGTCTGACCAATCCAAAAGCCATTTTGTTCTATGTGTCGTTTTTCGTACAGTTTATCGATGTTAATGCGCCACATACGGGGATTTCATTCTTTATTCTGGCGACAACGCTGGAACTGGTAAGCTTCTGTTATTTGAGCTTCCTGATTATTTCAGGTGCTTTTGTCACGCAGTACATTCGTACCAAAAAGAAACTGGCTAAAGTGGGCAACTCACTGATTGGTTTGATGTTCGTGGGTTTCGCTGCCCGACTGGCGACGCTGCAATCCTGATGCTTTCAGCCCGCGTTGTCGCGGGCTTCCCATCTGTAATCCTCCCTGATTCTTCTCTGATATGGTGCTAAAAAGTAACCAATAAATGGTATTTAAAATGCAAATTATCAGGCGTACCCTGAAACGGCTGGAATAAATGGTTTTCAGCACATTTACCGAAGGAGGGAAAAGGATGCTGCAAATCCCACAAAATTACATTCATACGCGCTCAACACCTTTCTGGAATAAACAAACTGCGCCTGCCGGAATATTCGAACGTCATCTTGATAAAGGAACGCGTCCGGGTGTTTATCCACGCCTGTCCGTTATGCATGGGGCGGTCAAATATCTCGGCTATGCTGATGAACACAGCGCAGAACCTGATCAGGTGATCCTCATCGAAGCAGGTCAATTCGCAGTGTTCCCGCCGGAAAAGTGGCACAATATTGAAGCCATGACTGACGATACTTATTTTAACATCGACTTCTTCGTTGCTCCTGAAGTCCTGATGGAAGGTGCAAAACAGCGGAAAGTCATTCATAGCGGGAAATGAATTATGGGCAAAGCAACGTATACCGTAACCGTCACCAATAACAGTAATGGCGTTTCTGTCGATTACGAAACAGAGACGCCGATGACATTACTGGTGCCAGAAGTGGCGGCTGAAGTGATCAAAGATCTCGTCAATACCGTGCGCTCTTATGACACGGAAAATGAGCATGATGTTTGTGGTTGGTAATTATTAGTAATGCAGATGGCGCTAATTCTGCGCCATCATAAAAAAAATCCTCCGTGACACATATCACAATTCTTGCCTCTCTTATGTTGTGCTATGCTTTTTATCAGCGACTAACCCGCTAATGCAAAACAGATAAGTGAGGAAACAATGGGCATTCTGTCATGGATTATTTTTGGACTTATTGCCGGTATTCTGGCGAAGTGGATCATGCCTGGTAAAGATGGTGGTGGATTCTTTATGACCATCCTGCTGGGAATTATCGGTGCCGTAGTTGGTGGATGGATCAGTACACTGTTTGGTTTTGGCAAAGTCGATGGCTTCAACTTTGGTAGTTTTGTGGTTGCCGTGATTGGTGCGCTTGTCGTGCTGTTTATCTACAGAAAAGTCAAAAGTTAATACTGAAAAGTACAAAGGCTGCCTACAGGCAGCCTTTGCTATTTTATCGACGCGGTATTACCACCATCCCAGCTCGGTGCCAAGAACGACAATAATCGCCACGCCCATCATAATAATCGTTGTTTTTTTCATCTTTATGCCCCTGGGGCCGCATAGCCACCAATAAAAAACCACGCTAAAAATACGACTGCCGTAATAAAGATCACGACGGGAAAAACAATACCGATTCGCATGTTACCACCAAAGAAAAGGATGTGAATACGCCTCAGGAGTGCCTGTCTGAATGCGCGACAAAAGGGGTTTTCAGTTTGTGTTTTTTCTCCTGATACATCGCGATATCGGCAGCATGTAGGGCACTGTCGGCATCGGTGGTTTCAGGATCCACTTCTACTACGCCAAGACTGGCGCCAGGATAAAACAGGTCAATATCACCCAAGTGATATTCTCCACGTATTTGCTGTTGGATACGCTCACGCAGTGACTGGATATCGGCGTTTTCATTAGCCAGGGAAACGACCAAAAATTCATCGCCGCCAAGACGACCAATAATCTCGCCATTCTGATGTAGCCTGGTGAGGCGCTCGCCAACCTGAATAAGAAACAGATCGCCACTATTGTGGCCAAATCGGTCGTTGATTAATTTGAAGTTATCCAGGTCGATAAAAGCAATAATTGCCTTACGCTTCAGATGCCGAGCGAGGGAAAACAGCGTCGTCAGATTATCAAAAATCGCCCGCCGATTCGGCAGGCCGGTCAAAGAGTCGGTGTAAGATTGCGCAATCAGAGCGGCATTGGCTTCACGTAATTGCTCAACCAGCGCCTCTTTTTGAATATATTGTGCAATCAGTCCGGCGAATAGCTGCAAAACCTGCTCTGCGCGTTCACTCCACGGGCGCTTTTCACTGCTGGCGGCGCAAAGCGTGCCATAGAACGAACCATCCGGTAAGTGAACCGGCGTGCTCAGGAATGTGGTAATACCGAGATTGCGCGCCGCAATGCAGTCACCCCAACGGTCGGGAACTTCATCGCTGAAAAAACAGTTTTCATCAATGGCGCGTTTGCACAACGAGTAATCCCACGAGACGGTAAAATTCTCCGGGATGTGCATTTTCTGGCTGTTACGGGCAAACAGGATATGTTGCAGACGTGCGTCAATATCCACCTTTGTCAAATAGGTCGATTCCATGTCGGTGACCATTTCCAGCATCTCCAGAAGTTGCCGAACCAGACTTTCCAGAGAATGTTCTGAGGCGAGTGACTGCGAGACGCGGGCAATAATCTGATCTGACACGAAAGAACTCCAGGATACGGCGGGTAAAATGCTGATTATTTAATCTTTGCAGGCATGATAAAACATCATCAAAGAAGATGAAACTAGCCGTAATATATTTTAAGTGAATGTAAAATAAATAGTGCTGCAAAACAAAACGATACCGCGATACTCTAAGGCGTAGATAAACGTGTGAGATCAACGAATGAAAATTATCAGTTTTACTCTGCCTTGCCTGTTAATTCTTGCGGGATGTTCAACCACTTCTCAGCCCGATGCACCAAAACCGCCGCATGTTGGGATGGCGAATCCGGCGTCGGTCTACTGCCAACAGAAAGGCGGTACGCTCATTCCCGTGCAGACATCGCAAGGGGTCAGCAACAATTGCAAATTACCGGGCGGTGAAACCATTGATGAATGGGCATTATGGCGACGGGATCATCCGGCTGGTGAAAAATAACCGCCGGATGCCAGGCTAAAATCACAAGCTTCGCAGCCAGTCGGCCAGCACCAGCGCATGGTTTTGCGTGGTATTTTTTGCTGAGTAGAGCAGGGTCAGCGGCTGTTTTTGGGCGATTTCCGCCAGCCGCTTCCCTTCTGGCTCGTGTTGCGCCAGTTCTGCAATATATTGTTCGCGAAAGGTTTTAAAATCGATCGCTTCGCCGTGAAAGGCTTTGCGTAGTTCCGTTGACGGCGTGATCTCTTTGTCCCACTCATCAAGTGCTAAGTCTGTTTTCTTGATACCACGCGGCCAGAGACGGTCGACCAGTACGCGATAACCATCGCTCTGTTCAGCCGGATCATAAACGCGTTTACACTGAATATTCATCGTGTTTGTTCTCCCTTTCACGCATGATTTGCGTCGTCACTATAGCACCGGACATCAATGAATTTCTTTGTCTCTTCCGGCGCAAAGTCCAAAAATCGCCATCAGCAGTGAAAGAATTGCGACAACAATCAGTGGCGTGGACCAGTCACCGTTAGCATCGTGTATTTTGCCCATTAGCGGCGGCCCACAAGCTGCCAGCAGATACCCGACGGATTGTGCCATACCCGAAAGAGCAGCAGCCTGATGCGCAGAGCTTGCTCGCAGTCCGATAAACGTTAGTCCAAGTATCATTGTTGCCCCGGAACCAAAACCGAAAAGCAGAGTCCAGGTGACAGCGTGTGCTGGCATAAAGCAGAGCCCAACCGCACCCACTGCGCACATTAAGGCGACCAGAGCGGCAATACCGCGCTGATCTTTCACATGATGTAAGAAAAGTGGGATCAGCAAACCGGGAGCAGCAGTGGCTAATTGCAACAAACCATGCAGCGAACCAGCCTGTGCCTCGCTGTAGCCGTGGCTGATGAGGATCGCCGGAAGCCAGCCGATAATCACGTAATAGACCAGTGAGTTGATACCGAGAAACAACGTCACTTGCCAGGCAAGCGGCGAACGCCAGATACGCCGGGTATGTAAGGCGCGTGAGGTACTCAAATTCACATGTTGTCGATTACGCCATTGCGGCAGCCATATAAATAGAGCCAGCAGAGGAAAACACATCAGCATGAGCAACGCGCCCTGCCAGCCAAAACCGTTCAAAGCCAGCGGCACCACCAGAGCTGACCCCAGCGCCGCTGCAGCGCCCATCGTCAGGGAATATGCGCCGGTAAGTCTGGCGACGGAATGGGGAAAATCGCGTTTAATGAGACCAGGTAGCAAGACATTCCCTAATGCAATCCCACAGCCAATGATAATCGTACCGCCAAATAATAAGTAAGCCGAAGGAAGAGAGCGAAGTGCTATGCCAGCACAAATCAAAAGTAATGCAGCCACCAGACTGCGCTCTATACCAAAACGACGAGCCACCGACGCGGCAAGAGGGGATATCAGGGCAAAGGCTAATAAAGGTAAGGTCGTCAGTAACCCTGTTTGCGCCGTCGTCAGTGAGTAAGCGGAACGAATGGTATCCAGTAACGGTGCTACGCCGGTGAAGGTAACACGGAGTGTGGTGGCAATCATTAGAACGCCGGCTATCAGGACAATCCTGTTTTTGCCGCTTAATGAAGTTGAACGGATCATAGATATCTCATTGTTACAAGCGAGGCTGTACCTTAGCGTTTTTATTGCTATGTTGAATCAAGCTAAAATGACAAATTATCGCTAAATTCGGACAAAATGATGCACAGGTTAAATCTCAATGGTTATGAACCCGATCTTCACCATGAAACGGCGGTCGCATTTTGTATTCATGCCGGAAAGGATGAATTGACCAGTCCTGTACATCAGCACCGCAAAGGACAACTGATACTGGCGCTGCGTGGAGCCATTACCTGTACGGTGGAAAATGCGCTGTGGATGGTGCCGCCACAATATGCAGTATGGATTCCCGGTGGTGTGGAGCATAGTAATCAGGTAACAGCGAATGCCGAGCTTTGTTTTTTATTTATTGAATCCAGTGCGGTGATAATGCCGGGCAAATGTTGCACGCTGAAAATTGCGCCTTTATGTCGTGAATTAATTTTAACGCTGGCAAAAAGAACAGCAGCTCAACGTGCTGAACCAATGACGCGCAGATTAATTCAGGTGCTGTTTGATGAACTTCCTCAGCAACCGCAACAACAGTTGCAGTTACCCGTTTCTTCACACCCCAAAATCCGCGTGATGGTGGATACGATGGCAAAAGAGCCCGTTGAATGGGGGACATTGGGGCAATGGGCAAATTTTTTTGCGATGAGTGAACGCAATCTCGCCAGGTTGATAGTTAAAGAGACGGGGTTGAGCTTTCGTCAGTGGCGTCATCAGTTGCAGCTCATTCTGGCACTTCAGAGGTTAGTGAAAGGCGATAGTGTTCAGAAAGTGGCGCATATGCTGGGGTATGATTCAACAACGGCTTTTATTACCATGTTTAAGAAAGGCCTGGGGCAAACCCCAGGCCGATATATTGCGGGATTAACTACTGTTTCCCGATGATCAGGGAGACCAGACCTGCGGCAATAAGCGGACCGACCGGCACACCGCGAAACAGCGCCACGCCTAAAATCGTGCCCACCAGCAGCCCGGCAACCAGTTGCGGCTGGCTGCCCATCAAGGTCACGCCGCGTCCGCCAAGCCAGGAAACAATAACGCCTACTGCAATTGCCACCAGCGATTTCCAGTTCAGAAACGAGTGAATAAGTGTCGATGGTGGCAGTGTCCCGCTGGCTACAGGAGCCATTACGCCGATAGTCAGAATGATTATCCCGATACTCAGTCCTTGTTTTTCGATCCACGGGAAAAAGGTGCTTAACGGTGTGACGCGGACAATGATCAACACCAGAATTGAAACAGCGACAGTGGTGTTGTGGCTGATAAAGCCCAGCGCAGCTAACCCGAGCAGGATCAGCAAAGTGACATCAAACATCGTGGTTTCCTTGCCAAAAAATAATAAACCTGCCTACTTTACGCCTGCTGATGAGAGGAAGCAGAGAACAATTACGTGCTATGCATAAAAAATCAGGCAAATTGTCATCAAATTGCCATTTGTGCGCGCTAACAATAACGTGAAAACAGGTATCTCCTGGGATAAGACCATGAACGATCAAATGCTCGTTGAGACACTGATTATCACGTCATCGTTTTTTGCCATTGCAGTTGTGCTGGTGCTGTCTGTTCTGCTTATTGAACGGAGCAGCTAGTTACGTAGTACGACGGAATTTGACCAGCTCTGGTTGTGCAATGCGTAAATAATCTGCGGTGTTCAAAATAACGGATTTATCCAGCATACCCGCATTGAAGGCGATCTCATCGAATCGCTCAAAAAGTAGCGGGTCGGCGACCAGTTTGAGTTTTGGATGGAAGCTGAATGGAGGGATAGCACCGAAGACACAGCCTGTAAGTTCATCGACTTCAGCCGGGCTGGCCAGCGAAGCACGCAACCCACCGATATGGCTGGCGAGTTGGCTAAGGTCGGCCTGTTGATCGGCAGCGAGGATCGCCAGAACATGCTGATTTACGCCATTACCTTTGACTTTACACACCAGTGCCTTAGCACCCTGACCCAAAGCGGTGCCACGAATTTCTGACACCGCTTCGCATTTACCCACCGCGTCGTGGGTAACGATGCGGAAGTTAGCGCCTTCTTGTGATAATAAAGCGATTAACCGCTGATGCGTCACGCTTCCTTTAGCCATTTCAGTCATTTCACGCTCCTGGGATTACAAGCAAACAACCACAGAAGATTATCATGAACGGCTGTTTTTGTTCTGCTTATTGACATATAAACGCTCATCGGAAGCTTTATATGCATCATGCAGCGTATCGTTTTCTTTCATCGCGTAAATACCGGAAGAGAAGCCGATCTCTTTCTGCGGCGCGATATGTTGCAGACGTTTTTCGATACGTTCAGGCAGTTGTGCTGCAATTTGCGGCGTCGAATCGACAAGAATGATACAGAATTCATCGCCACCGAGGCGGATAGCATAATCGCTTTTACGAATCGACTGTTTAATCGCCTGAGCTAATAACGTAATGGCTAAATCCCCCTCCTGATGACCGAGGGTGTCATTTATTTGCTTTAACTTGTCCATGTCAATTGCAATAAACATCACCGAAGAACCGGATTGCACCAGTTTCTGCAAACGCTGCTCAAGTTCGGGCGTTAATATTTTGCGATTATACAGTCCGGTCATCGCATCACTGATATTTTCACGAGTCACGTTTTGGTACAGGCGGAAGTGCATCCGTACCATATTGAGTAATATCAATGCTGTCAGCAGCCAGAATACAACGCTTTTCCATGATGATGTAATAAAGTAAAGAATATCAATGGATAACGAAACACGAATGCCGCCAGGCAAGTCATGGACGTAACTGACATACTGAAACAGATTATCTTCGCTCTGATTGATAATAATGTCGCGTCCCGAATCTGTATCGGTTAGCGTAACATTGAGAAAACGCCAGAGGAGAGGGCGGTCATGAGTATAAAAAATATTGCGCAGATTGTTTTTACTAATATCCAGCAACACAATACCTTTTAATTGCCCGGCAACATAGACGGGCGTCAGCAAACTCATCACGTTCTGTTTAGTACGCTGATCCTGGTAAATGCTCGATAATACGGTGCGACCGGTAAACACTTTTTCAATATCTTTACGATCAATACCAATGCTTCCTGACTGCAAGAAGGACCAATTATTCATCGCGAAGTATTCAACATTTACCGGCTCATAAAAATAGACATAGCGATCATTGAGATCGAGATAATAGTGAAATTTCTCTTCGGCCATCCCAAGGCCGGAACCGTAATCATCCTGGTGGCGGTTACCTTCCACCGCCTGATCAAATGCCGGTAATAGCGCCGCTGCTTCGACAATTGTGTCGCAGTCAGTGGATGCAGTCTGCAATGTTCCGTGTAAATCTGCATAAGTATGGGCAGTCAGGTTTAAGCCATGGGTATTGTTGGCAGACTCAAAAGCCTCACAGATGGCCCGTCGCTGTTCTGGCGACACCTCAGACTGTTTAGCAGCAAGCGCGCGCATCACATGTGCGGCAATACTCTGATTTTGATACTTGTCGTAGAGAAAGGAGGAGTCTGCTTTCTGGACGATATAGCGCAAATAAGCACTCATTGCCCTGTCGCTGGCGACAAGTTCAAAAATAAGGAAGGAAGATGTCAGCACAATGACACTTGCGGCGATAAAATGCCGGAGCATTCTATGGTGCAATTTCATGATAAATGGCACTCCTTCGGTTAGTGAAACGAGAAAACCAGATAAAGTTCGATTGCGGCCTGGTACAGGGGCGCTAATTATACTCATCTCTGCGCCGCTGGGGAGGGGAAATTTAGGGGTATTGGTAATAAATTGTATGCCAAAGCCACGCAAAATGCATGGCTGTGAATAATTTTGCACTCAAATATAATGAATAATCACTTTGTTACCGCCATCGGTTTTCGCCTCACGTAACGCTTTATCTGCTTCTGTCATGACAAGCGAGATATTACGCGTATCACCCGTGGAAAAAACACAGCCAATGCTGATGGTCATTTGTTCAGGGACATTATATCTATTACTAAAACCGGTCAGGAGCTCGACATTTTTACGCACCCGATCGGCGATAATTTTTGCCTGGGCGGTATTCAACTCGGTAAATATCAAGCCAAACACTTCACCATCCAGACGTGCGAAGATGTCATCGGGGCGGATACTTTGCTGGATAATATCGACAATTGAAACCAGAACTTTATCGCCCACATGATGACCCCATTGAGCATTTATGCGTTTGAACTGGTTAATATCTACCAGCATAATACAAAAATCCTTCACAACAGGGCGAGAGAGTAATGTCTCTACACTGTTGAAAAAGTGACGACGGTTATAAATATTGGTTAGTACATCATGAACCGCCAGTTTGCTGGAAAGTTGTAGTTCCTGAAATATGTTATATATCAAGAAGGTGACAACAAACAGTTTACTCGAAACCTCAATGCCACGACTGATATACCAGATGGTATAATTATATTCATCCAGAGTCAGTAGTAACAAGTTACAGCAGAGCGATGCCAGACATAATAATGCAATTGACGGCCACATCTCGCTTGCTAATTGTGTACGCATGATAATAAAAAACAGTAAACACGCCCACAGACAAACCAAAATCTTGGTGTAGTTAATTCCCCAGCTCGCCGTATGACTATCCGGACAGTAATCTACGACATATAAAGAGTAGTCAGGATTATAGCTGCTCAGGTTATGTGCCAGAAAAGGGAAAAATATAAAAGGTATCAGCGCCAGCAACAAGATACAGGTTTTTTTCTTGTTGTTCGTCAGGATGCTATTTCGTCCATAACAGTAGAGAGCCAGTGCGGTTAAGAAAATAAAACTTAGCTGGCGAAATAGATATAATATGGAAACATCATTCGCCTTCGTCTGAATAAGGATGTTATCATTGATAGGTTTATGAATAATGAAAATGGTTTCAGTTAAATAGAAAATACCACTTAAAAAAGCAAGGCTTAAAATGAGTGTTGGAAAAATATCACGATTAGTGAAGTATTTCATTAGCATGAAAAGAAAGATGATGGAGTTAAGGAAAAATAAAGCCACAACAACCATCAGGTAATTCATCTGTGGGATGAGTTTTACATTGGTGTTTTCATTATATAAGGTGGTGATGCAAAATAAAATTAATGTCAGTAACAAACTGAAAATAAAAAAGCTTTGTGCTTTTAATTTTTGTGTACCCATAGGAACCATAAAAAGGAGAGCAATGTGAGTGCTGGATTTTATTGATGGCAGAGATATATAGTTTTGACCAGGATCAAATTTCTTTGCCGATAAAAAAATAATTAAAGAATACCCCTGAAAAAAAGCGTGTTAACAGAATCATTTTTTCCGAATGATTTTTTTATGGAACTAAATCCTGTAAAGCTGATGCTGACATATTTAAAACAATTGTAAGGTAATGTATGTAATAAATGAATTAATTTACAGTGAGCTAAAAATCAGCCAGGTAACAATGACCCGGCTGACTATTTTAGTCTTTAGTCGTTGCATTTTGTTTATGGAATAGCTCGCGGAACACGGGATAAATATCATCCTGATCGCGTATATGCTGCATCGCAAAGTTTTCGAAAGTAGATTGCAGATGCTCATATTCCCGCCACAATGTTTGATGAGCGCGGCGGGTAATTTCGATATAGCTGTAATAACGAACAACGGGCAACAATTTTTTCGCCAGAATCTCATGGCAAAGCGGAGAGTCATCAGCCCAGTTATCGCCGTCTGACGCTTGTGCAGCATAGATATTCCACTGCGCCGGGTTATAACGCTCTTTCACCACCTCATCCATCAGTTTCAGGGCACTGGAAACAATGGTGCCGCCAGTTTCCTGTGAGTAGAAAAACTCATGTTCATCAACTTCTTTCGCCTGGGTATGGTGGCGGATGTAAACGACTTCGACGTTCTTGTATGTTCTGCTGAGAAACAGATACAGCAATATATAAAAACGTTTGGCCATATCTTTGGTGGATTGATCCATCGAACCGGAAACGTCCATCAGGCAAAACATTACGGCCTGACTGGAGGGATCGGGGCGTTTCTCATAATTCTTGTAACGTAAATCGAAGGTGTCGATGAATGGAACGCGTTCAATTTTGGCGCGTAATTCGGCAATCTCTTTGCGCAGCCGTTCCTCCTCCAGTAATTGCGCAGGTTCACTGTTGCTGATGATGGCCAGATTTTCTTCCAGAGCATGAAGTTCCCGTCGCTTGCCTGCGGTCATCGCGGTACGCCGCGCCAGTGAGTTCTGCAATGAACGCACCACGCTGATATTGGCAGGAACGCCGTTAGCGGTGTAGCCTGCCCGATGCGTTTTATATTCGGTCAACTGGCGTTGCTGGTTTTGTTTCAGATTTGGTAAGGCTAAATCTTCAAACAGCAGGTCGAGATATTCGTCTTTCGAAATCTGGAAGACAAATTCATCCTGACCTTCACCGTCCTGGCTGGCTTGACCCTGACCACTGCCGGAGCCACCTCCGCCGCCCTGGGGACGTTCAATTCTGTCATTCTGTACAAAATGGTCATTGCCCGGATGAACGCGATGGCGCAGGCCGCCACGCCCCTGATGAAACATCGGTTCGCTAATATCTTCCGTTGGGATAGAAACGGACTCGCCGCTGTCGACGTCGGTCACCGAACGCTTATTGATGGCCTCGGAGATCGACTGTTTAATTTGCGCTTTATAACGGCGTAAAAAACGCTGGCGATTCACCATGCTTTTATTTTTGCCGTTCAGACGCCGGTCAATAAACCAGGTCATATGCCCCCCGTACTGCATTTGCCAACAGTATGTTGCACCTGTATTGCCGGATGCGCTTTGCTTTTCCGGCCTACGGTTCGCTGTCATTGTCGGCCCGGTAACATGTGCACCGGGCCATTGTGTTAAGACGATTTACGTACGCGCAAATACCATTCGCACAGTAAACGCACCTGTTTACGGGTGTAGCCTTTTTCCATCATACGGTCGACAAAATCGTCGTGTTTCTTCTGCTCGTCGGTTGAGGTTTTGGCGTTAAACGAAATGACCGGCAACAACTCTTCGGTATTGGAGAACATTTTTTTCTCGATAACCGTGCGCAGTTTTTCGTAGCTGGTCCAGTTCGGATTGCGTCCGCTGTTATTCGCTCTGGCGCGCAGCACAAAGTTGACAATCTCGTTGCGGAAATCTTTCGGATTGCTGATCCCCGCTGGTTTTTCGATTTTCTCCAGCTCGGCGTTAAGAGATTCGCGGTCAAACAACTGACCGGTATCCGGGTCGCGATACTCCTGATCCTGGATCCAGAAATCCGCATAGGTGACATAACGGTCGAAAATGTTTTGCCCATATTCGGAATAGGATTCGAGATAAGCTGTCTGGATCTCTTTACCGATAAACTCGGCATATTTCGGGATCAGATAACCTTTCAGGAACTCCAGATAGCGTTCTGCCTGCTCTTGCGGGAACTGCTCGCGCTCAATCTGCTGTTCCAGGACGTAGAACAGATGAACCGGGTTAGCCGCCACTTCCACGTGATCGAAGTTAAACACGCGCGAGAGGATCTTAAACGCGAAACGCGTGGACAGACCATTCATCCCTTCATCGACGCCTGCGTAATCACGATATTCCTGATACGACTTGGCTTTCGGGTCGGTATCTTTCAGGCTTTCGCCATCGTAAACGCGCATCTTTGAATAAATGCTGGAGTTTTCCGGCTCTTTCAGGCGCGAAAGAATGGAAAAACGAGACAGCGTTTCCAGCGTGCCAGGCGCGCATGGGGCGTGAGTCAGTTCACTGTGATTAAGCAGTTTCTCGTAGATTTTGATCTCTTCGGAAATGCGTAAGCAATACGGAACCTTCACGATATAGACACGGTCGAGGAAGGCTTCGTTGTTCTTGTTATTACGGAAAGTGACCCATTCGGATTCGTTCGAGTGAGCGAGAATAATCCCGTTAAATGGCAGGGCGGAGATACCTTCCGTCCCGTTGTAGTTACCTTCCTGGGTGGCGGTCAACAGGGGATGCAGCACTTTGATCGGTGCTTTAAACATCTCGACAAATTCCATGATCCCCTGGTTTGCACGGCACAGCGCACCGGAATAACCATAGGCGTCCGGATCGTTTTGCGCGTAGTGTTCGAGCTTCCGAATATCGACTTTCCCTACCAGCGCGGAGATGTCCTGGTTATTCTCATCGCCCGGTTCTGTTTTGGCGATGGCAATTTGTTGCAGAATAGACGGCCAGACCTTCACAACCCGGAATTTTGTGATGTCACCACCAAACTCATGCAGACGCTTCGCAGCCCACGGCGACATGATGGTGCCGAGATAACGGCGAGGAATGCCATACTCTTTTTCCAGAATCTGCGCATCTTCCTGTGGATTGAACAGACAGAATGGATGATCGTTGACCGGGCTACGCTCACCATTGGCGCTCAATACATAAATAGGCACGAGCTGCATTAATGATTTCAGTCGCTCAGCAAGCGATGATTTACCCCCACCTACAGGCCCCAGCAGATACAGGATTTGTTTCTTCTCTTCCAGCCCCTGAGCCGCGTGTTTCAGATAAGAGACAATCTGTTCAATCGCGTCTTCCATGCCGTAAAACTCTTCAAACGCCGGATAACGTGCAATGACCCGGTTGGAAAAGAGTCGAGAAAGTCTGGGTTCCTGGGCCGTATCGACCATGATCGGCTCACCAATAGCCATCAATAGCCGCTCAGCCGCGTTGGCATAAGCACTGCGATCTTGCCGACAAGTGGTAAGAAACTCCTGCAGTGTGAACTCTTCGTCCTTGGCAGCTTCATATCGCTGGCGATAGTGATCGAATATATTCATGGTATGCCGTCCTTTCGTTTTTTAGCACAGGTTAAGAGCCGTTCATATGAATAGTAGAGGCTCCCGGAAGAGGTAAACTGAACGACGTCGCTTGCTAAAACACAGCAACTCTCATGCCATCTTACCGACTGTGAGAACAACGTGCCCGGTGATACACCTTCAAAATTAAGCGTAGATGGCAATTGGAAAACTTGCCTGCATGGCTTTCTGGATTTCAATGGCATATCAACAACTCATCCATAAAAATTGCATAATTAATGTAAAGAATATTGCCGCCAGTAACGCAAAATTCATTCAGGTGTAAGCCCGATGTCATCAGCGTCAGGAAAATTAAACAGTTACCTTTAGAAATGAAAATGTAAAAAGGTTGGGTTTCGATGTATTGACGGGTAAACTTTGTCGCCCGCTAAACATTTGTTTAAGGAATGATTAATTGTGACCAAACTCAAACTTCTGGCACTTGGAGTGCTTATCGCAACGTCTGCAGGCGTAGCGCACGCTGAAGGTAATTTTTCCCTGGGCGCAGGCGTAGGTGTCGTTGAACACCCCTATAAAGATTACGATACCGATGTTTACCCAGTACCAGTAATCAACTATGAAGGCGATAACTTCTGGTTCCGTGGCTTAGGTGGTGGTTACTACCTGTGGAATGACGCAACGGATAAACTTTCAATTACCGCTTACTGGTCGCCGCTCTACTTCAAAGCCAAAGACAGTGGTGATCACCAAATGCGCCACCTGGATGACCGTAAGAGCACTATGATGGCTGGTCTGTCCTACGCACACTTTACCCAGTACGGTTATCTGCGTACCACCCTGGCAGGAGACACACTGGATAACAGCAACGGTATCGTGTGGGATATGGCCTGGTTGTACCGTTACACCAACGGCGGCCTGACCGTGACTCCGGGTATCGGTGTGCAGTGGAACAGCGAAAACCAGAACGAATACTATTATGGCGTATCGCGCAAAGAGTCCGCTCGCAGCGGTCTGCGTGGCTATAACCCGAATGACAGCTGGAGTCCTTACCTGGAGCTGAGTGCCAGCTACAACTTCCTCGGCGACTGGAGTGTTTACGGCACCGCACGCTACACCCGCCTGTCTGATGAAGTTACTGACAGCCCGATGGTGGATAAATCCTGGACTGGTCTGATTTCTACCGGGATCACCTACAAATTCTGATAATGCATCTTTCCAGGGCATTTTGTGCATAAAAACAGGGCGTCACGCCCTGTTTTGCATTACGGTGGTGCAAAAACCGGGAGGAAACAATGCAACAAAAAATGATTCAGTTCAGTGGCGATGTCTCACTGCCAGCCGTAGGGCAGGGAACATGGTATATGGGCGAAGACGCCAGTCAGCGCAAAACAGAAGTTGCTGCACTACGCGCGGGCATTGACCTCGGTTTAACCCTCATTGATACCGCCGAAATGTATGCCGATGGCGGTGCCGAGAAGGTGGTCGGTGAAGCATTAACCGGTCTGCGTGATAGAGTCTTTCTCGTCTCTAAAGTCTATCCGTGGAATGCTGGCGGACAAAAAGCGATTAACGCATGTGAAGCCAGTTTACGCCGCCTCAATACTGATTATCTCGATCTTTACTTATTACACTGGTCTGGCAGTTTCGCTTTTGAAGAGACTGTCGCAGCAATGGAAAAATTGATCGCCCAGGGAAAAATCCGCCGCTGGGGCGTTTCCAACCTTGATTATTCTGACATGCAGGAGCTCTGGCAGGTGCCGGGTGGAAATCAGTGTGCCACTAATCAAGTGCTTTATCATCTCGGCTCGCGAGGGATTGAGTATGATCTACTCCCCTGGTGCCAACAACAGCAAATGCCAGTGATGGCTTACAGTCCGTTGGCGCAGGCCGGGCGCTTACGTAATGGTTTGCTAAAAAACGCAGTGGTCAACGAAATAGCTCATGCTCACAATGCCACTGCCGCGCAAGTGTTGCTGGCGTGGGTAATCAGCCATCAGGGCGTGATGGCGATTCCAAAAGCGGCAACTATCGCCCATGTTCAACAAAATGCAGCTGTGCTTGAGATTGTGCTTTTGTCAGAGGAATTAGCCATGCTGGACAACGCGTATCCGGCACCAAAAGGCAAAACTTCGCTGGATATGGTGTGATGTTGGGAAATGCCGGATGCATCGCACCCGGCACAT
Organism: Escherichia sp. MR; assembly: GCF_005280595.1. Taxonomy (NCBI): domain Bacteria; kingdom Pseudomonadati; phylum Pseudomonadota; class Gammaproteobacteria; order Enterobacterales; family Enterobacteriaceae; genus Escherichia; species Escherichia sp. MR. Next base: position 19,775 of record NZ_SZVK01000027.1, read on the forward strand.
AAACTAGCACAAATTAACGTTTGGCAACGCGAATGGATTGTGCCAGATGGGAAGGTTGCTCTTTAGTCACTTTTTGAGTTTCTGAAGCGTAAGCTGTTTCTACACAAACAAAGGTCTTGTAGCCATCATCCGGCATATCGCCCATGCTGACTGAAAGTGCCGGGCCAGGGTTCCAGCCGACGACGTTCAGATGATGCTGGTGACCAACGGTAATAGTACGATTCAACGCTTCGTCATTAATCACACTGCAATCTTGCGGATTCAGATACACGCGATCGGTACGATCAGGGAAGGTCTGAATACCGTCGGTCAGTACATCTTCTTTCGCATCGTTCACTTTATCAATGAAGCGATCGCCCAGACCACTGACGCTTACCTTAGCAATATCACCCACGTTAAAGTAAGTATGCAGAGCAGAGGTGGTTTCACATTCGCCGTGCGCTTCAAGATCGATTTCACAGGTTTCACCCACGCGGAAATGCGCTAACAGCGTAAAGTCGTGCGGCCAGTATTTTTTTGTCTCGTCGCTTTGCGTCAGTTCGAAAGTCAGTGTCACGCTATCGGCATCTTCACTATGCGATTTCAGCGTCCACGGCAGAATACGGGCAAAACCGTGCGCAGGCAGACCTTGTTGTGCTGCCGGACCAAACCACGGCCAGCAAACCGGCACGCCACCGCGAATGGCGACGCCATTTTTGAACGGAGTGTTATTGCTCAACCACAGGACGTCTTCTTCACCCGCAGGTTTCCACGAGAGAAGGTGTGCGCCCTGTAATGTAAAAGAGGCTTTTACCTGGGGATGTTCGACCACAATAAGGTCCAGTTCATCCAGTTTACGACGGGAGAGGACAGGGGAAATTTGTTCGATGACCGGAAGGGCAAAAATTTTCTTAATCATGACGCAGTCCTTTAACTTCATTTCATCAGGTAAAAAAAAGAGCGACCGAAGTCGCTCTTTTTAGATCACAAAGTCATCTCAACTTATTTGGAGATGTGAGCGATCAGATCCAGAACTTTGTTGGAGTAACCGGTTTCGTTGTCGTACCAGGATACCAGTTTCACGAAGTTGTCGTTCAGAGCGATACCCGCTTTAGCATCGAACACGGAAGTGCAAACTTCGCCGTTGAAATCGGTAGATACTACGTCATCTTCGGTGTAGCCCAGAACGCCTTTCATTTCGCCTTCAGCAGCAGCTTTAACGGCAGCTTTGATCTGCTCGTAAGTTGCAGCTTTTTCCAGACGAACGGTCAGGTCAACTACGGATACGTTCGGGGTTGGAACGCGGAACGCCATACCAGTCAGTTTGCCATTCAGTTCTGGCAGTACTTTACCTACAGCTTTAGCAGCACCGGTAGAGGACGGGATGATGTTCTGAGAAGCGCCACGGCCGCCGCGCCAGTCTTTGTGAGACGGACCATCAACGGTTTTCTGAGTAGCGGTAGTAGCGTGAACGGTGGTCATCAGACCTTCGATGATGCCGAAGTTATCGTTGATAACTTTAGCCAGCGGAGCCAGGCAGTTGGTGGTGCAGGAAGCGTTGGAAACGATGTCCTGGCCAGCATATTTGTCGAAGTTAGCGCCTTTAACGAACATCGGAGTGTTGTCCTTAGACGGACCAGTCATAACCACTTTTTTCGCACCAGCGGTGATGTGTTTACGAGCAGTTTCGTCAGTCAGGAACAGACCAGTTGCTTCAGCGACAACGTCAACACCAACTTCGTCCCATTTCAGGTTAGCCGGATCACGTTCAGCGGTAACACGGATTTTTTTACCGTTAACGATCAGATGACCGTCTTTCACTTCAACGGTGCCGTCGAAACGACCGTGAGTGGAGTCATATTTCAGCATGTATGCCATGTAATCAGCGTCTAACAGGTCGTTGATTGCAACGATCTCGATGTCAGAACGTTTCTGAGCAGCACGGAAAACAATGCGACCGATACGGCCAAAACCGTTGATACCTACTTTGATAGTCATATATTCCACCAGCTATTTGTTAGTGAATAAAAGGTTGCCTGTAAAATTACAAAAACCTTACGCAGCGTCAAGCGGAATCGTGTCAATCATTGCGACAAATCAATCCTGTGCCTAAGCATTACGCGACTGACTCGCCTCACTCTTCCTTTGGGCTTGAGACCACATGGGGTCGGCGCCCCGAATTTTAAAGGGCAATTACGATAAAAATGTGATTTTTATCACGTTTTAAGTGCTGCCATTTCGTTGAGATCAAGTTTAGAACAAAATTTTGCGAGTTGGTGTTAATGTTTTGTTAGAATAAGTCACGTAATGTGAGCGTGATTAAAGTGAGATGTGAGCAAATGGCTAACAAACCTTCGGCAGAAGAACTGAAAAAAAATTTGTCCGAGATGCAGTTTTACGTGACACAGAATCACGGGACGGAGCCGCCATTTACTGGACGTTTATTGCATAATAAGCGCGACGGCATTTACCACTGTTTGATCTGCGACGCCCCTCTGTTTCATTCTCAAACCAAGTATGATTCAGGCTGTGGCTGGCCCAGTTTTTATGAGCCGGTGAGTGAAGATTCAATCCGTTATATCAAAGACTTGTCACATGGAATGCAGCGGATAGAAATTCGTTGTGGAAACTGTGATGCTCATCTGGGGCATGTTTTTCCCGACGGCCCACAACCCACAGGCGAACGCTACTGTGTTAACTCGGCATCATTGCGTTTTACTGATGGCGAAAATGGCGAAGAAATCAACGGTTGAAAAAACGATTCAGCAACTTATTCCACAGGAGCGGGAAAATTATGAGTCTTGATGAAATAATCAACAGCATGACGCCTGAGGTTTACCAGCGTTTATCGACAGCCGTTGAACTGGGTAAATGGCCAGACGGTGTTGCCTTGACGGAAGAACAAAAAGAGAACTGTCTGCAACTGGTGATGCTGTGGCAAGCCCGTAACAATACCGATGCGCAGCATATGACTATTGATACGAACGGCCAGATGGTCATGAAGAGCAAACAACAGTTGAAAGAAGATTTTGGTATCACGGCAAAACCAATTGCCATGTTTAAGTGAATGAATTGTCCCCTTTGTAGCACGTTTACGAAGGGAGGGGATAATCTTTACTGTCACGTGTTGGTTGTTTGATTTAACAACCAACATGCCAGAGGCACCGCTGCCGCACTTTATTTGGCCTACAACGACAGTACAGAATTGTAGGCCAGCGTAAAATTATCCCTGCGTCTCTTCCCAGTCCGCCAGTGTATATAGCGTTGCCCCAGCCGCTGACATCTCCATAAACGCGTGCGCGCTGTCCTGTGGCTGGATATTCACGCCGCGACAGCCATCGGTAATCACGTTCACGCTATAACCTGCCTGCAATGCGTCCAGCACGGTAAACTTCACGCAATAGTCGGTCGCCAGACCCATAACGATCAATTCATTGATTTCATGATCGCGCAACCAGTCATCAAGCGCGGTTTTCTGCCGACGGCCGTTATCAAAAAAAGCACTGTAACTGTCAACTAAAGGGTTTTCGCCTTTATGGAACACGGCTGCGATCGCTTTTTGATTCAGTAACGGGTGTAATTGTGCGCCTTCACTGTTCTGCACACAGTGTTCAGGCCAGAATGTTTGCGCCAGGCCGTCGAGTTGTCCCTGCGTATAAGGCTCTACACCGTGCTGGCGGGCAAAGCTGCCATGATCAGCCGGGTGCCAGTCCTGACTGGCAATAACCGCTTCTCCGCGCGACTGGCACCAGTCAATCAGGCGGTTAGCAACATCCACTGTGCTGTCACCTTCCGGTACGGCGAGCGCGCCACCAGCACAGAAATCATTTTGTAAATCGACCAGTAACAGGGCGCGATGGGGCATTGCAGTCTCCTTAATCATCCGGCGTCAGTTCGCCGCGCAGGTTTTGGCTCATGGCCTTGCGAATGGTTTCGGTATCCAGTCCCTGGCTAAGCAGGTAGTGCAGTTTGGTTAATGTGGCTTCTACAGTCATATCCGCGCCGCCAATAACGCCGGCATGGGCGAGGGCATTACCGGTAGCATAACCGCCCATGTTCACTTTACCGGACATACATTGTGTCAGGTTGACCACCACAATACCGCGATCGCTGGCCTCTTGTAATTCTTGCAGGAAGGCTTTGTTTTGGGGCGCATTGCCCACGCCATATGAGCGCAAAATCAACGCTTTCACCGGTTGACGGAGGAAATTGCGCACAACGTCAGCAGAAATCCCCGGATAAATTGTTACCACGCCGATCGGTTGTGGCGTGATTGGATGAACGATCAGTTCACCTTCGCCGTGCGGTGCTGGTGGCGTATTTAAACGACGGATGTGAATACCCGCTTCCAGCAATGGAGGAAGATTTGGTGACGCGAAGGCATCAAAACCATCGGCATGGGCTTTGGTGGTGCGGTTACCGCGATACAGACGGTTATTAAAAAAGAGTGTTACTTCGTTGATCGGGTAATTTGCCGCAACGTATAACGCATTCAACAGATTGATTTGTCCGTCAGAGCGTAACTCGGCTAATGGAATTTGTGACCCTGTCACAATGACCGGTTTGCCGAGATTCTCGAGCATGAACGACAGCGCAGAAGCGGTATAGGCCATCGTATCGGTGCCGTGCAGAATGACAAAACCATCATAGTCGTCATAGTGCGCTTTAATATCTTCAGCAATATGCTGCCAGTCTTCCGGCGTCATATCAGAAGAATCCATCAGCGGCATATATTCATGAATAGTGAAATCTGGCATCTCCGGGCGATGGAACTCCGGCATCAGCGCCAGCTGGCGTTGTAGATGACCTGACACCGGAATATAACCCTGCTCGGAACGCTGCATCCCGATGGTCCCGCCCGTGTAGGCAACGTAAATTGATTTCTTTTGCATGATATTGATATGAATGATATCGAAAGAGCAAAAGTATATACGTGAGGCAGGGGGAGCGCACCTGATACTATGCGGATAAGGAAATATGGGGCGAAACAGCGGGAAGGGGGATTCGTAGACGTAAAAAATAAGTGGCCGACGATCTGTCGACCACTCAGTACAAGACTTAACGCACGTTGGCGCAGGTCAGGCAAAACGCATAACGGTTTTGCTGATCGTTAAACGCTGCCAGCTTGTCGCTTTCGCTTTTCACGGTAGAGGCCACCGAGGCCAGCGGGGCAGGTAACATGGCCTGGAGCGCATCTGGCAACATCGCCCGGACAGAACCTGACATGTTGTCCATCACTTTGTCGAAGAAGGTCGGTTCATCGACGTAATATTCCAGATGCCACTGCTTCAGTTTTGCCAGTTCTGCCGCTTTTGCGACCGCATCATCGAAATCACCGAGGCTATCGACCAGGCCGTTAGCTTTCGCATCCTGACCCGTCCAGACGTGCCCCTGAGCGATTTTATCAATCTGTTCCGGCGTCGATTTGCGCGCATCGGCAACCAGCGTGATAAAGCGTTTGTAGCCATTCTCAATGCTTAGCTGCATCATCTGCTGCGCTTCCGGCGGCAGTGCTTTAGTGATGGAAACATCCGCCAGCGGTGAAGTTGAGACGCCATCGGTATGAACACCAATCGAATCCAGACTGTTTTCTACGGTGGTGATCACGCCGAAAATACCAATAGAGCCGGTCAGGGTGCTGGGGTTAGCCACAATGTAATTAGCCGGAGTGGAGATCCAGTAGCCACCGGATGCCGCCATGCCGCCCATTGACACAACCACAGGTTTGCCCGCTGCTCTGGCTGCTGCCAGTTCAGAGCGGATCACCTCAGAAGCCGTAACGCTGCCACCAGGGCTATTAACGCGCAGAACAATTGCTTTCACTTTTGGATCAAGACGAGCATCGCGGATTTGTGCCGCAGTGGTATCGCCGCCTACATTCCCCTGAGTTTCCTCGCCATCCATAATTGCACCATTGGCAAACACTACACCAATGCCGTCACCGCTATCTGCCGGCGTTTTCAATGCGTAATCGTAATAGCTAATAGCGCGATAATTTTTATCAGCCTTACTCCAGCCAAACTCTTTGGTCAGGGCTTTTTCGATTTCGGCACTTGACGCCAGCGCATCCACCAGTTTGTTATCCAGCGCATACTTCGCGGTATCGCCGCCAGTTTTGGTTAAACCATCAAGCAAACCTTGCGCCCCAGGGAATACCTGCTGGGCAGGGATCTGGCGGTTAGCGGCAACGGTATTAAGATAGTTTTGCCACAGCTCACCAATCCAGCGGCTGTCAGCTTCGCGGGCTGCCGGTGACATATCATCACGAATAAACGGTTCAACGGCAGATTTATACGTACCTACGCGAAACACATGAGTGGAAACTTTTAACTTATCCAACAACGATTTGTAGTACAGACCGTTGGTGGCAAGGCCATGCAGATCGACCACACCCTGCGGGGAAAGCCAGATTTTATTGGCGAAACTGGCAAGATAATACTGCCCTTGACTGTAGTTCTCGCCAATGGCATAAACCGGTTTACCGCTGTCACGAAACTCTTTCAGAGCTTTGCCGATGTACTGCATGGAAGGCTGATCGCCGCCCGCGAAGTTTTTCAGATCCATCACGATACCGGTGATATTCCGGTCGTCCTTCGCCTGGCGAATGGTGTTGACGATATCAAACAGCGAGTTTTCCTGCAGACGATCGGAACTGGCACCAAGCAACTGACGACTTAACTTACTAAACCGCTGCGAACTGTCGGGCTTATCGACGATCACACCAGAAATATCAAGCAGCAGCGCGCCACGGCTGGCGGTTTCTTTCGAATCACCACCGCTGACTTGCATCCAGATCCCCACGCCAACCAGCACGAGAAAAATAAAGAACAGGTTAAGTACCATTTCACGGACGAAATTCAGCAGACGCCACGTCCATTTAAAAAATCCGGCAATAAATCGCCAAAGGGTTCGCATGTATTCTCCCAGACTAAAAGTTACACCTGTTACAGGTGCAAGTGATGTGGTTATCGTAATGACCCAACCGGCACTTGTCAGCAGGAATCATGGACTGTGCTGTAACAAAATCCACTCTCGTGTTAATTTTGTGAATAAACATCATGACAGGAGTTAATCAAATGGATGCACTCGAACTATTGATCAACCGCCGTAGCGCCTCCCGTCTGGCTGAGCCAGCGCCAACGGGTGAGCAACTGCAAAATATCCTGCGCGCGGGTATGCGTGCGCCAGACCATAAATCCATACAACCGTGGCATTTCTTTGTGATTGAAGGGGAAGGGCGTGAGCGTTTCAGTGCCGTTCTGGAGCAGGGGGCGATTGCTGCCGGTAACGATGAAAAAGCAATCGACAAAGCGCGTAATGCGCCGTTCCGGGCGCCGCTCATCATAACGGTGGTGGCGAAATGCGAAGAAAATCATAAAGTCCCGCGCTGGGAGCAGGAAATGTCGGCGGGTTGCGCGGTTATGGCAATGCAAATGGCGGCGGTTGCCCAGGGCTTTGGCGGCATCTGGCGCAGTGGCGCATTAACTGAAAGCCCGGTGGTGCGTGACGCATTCGGCTGTCGCGAGCAGGATAAAATTGTCGGATTTCTCTATCTCGGTACGCCACAACTGAAAGCGTCAACGTCGATAAACATTCCGGACCCGACACCGTTTGTGACTTATTTTTGATAAAAACGGCAAAACTGTGTGGATTGTGAGCAAAGGCGCAGTAATTCAGACACTCTCACTTATCACTTCACGGAATGAGGGTTACCATACCCGGATTGCATTGACAGGAGATGTCCATGAGCGAGAACTCGATTCGTTTGACCCAATACAGCCACGGAGCCGGTTGCGGCTGTAAAATTTCCCCAAAAGTGCTGGAAACCATCCTGCACAGCGAACAGGCGAAGTTTGTTGATCCGAATTTGCTTGTGGGTAACGAAACCCGCGACGATGCGGCGGTATACGATCTGGGCAATGGCACCAGCGTTATCAGCACCACCGACTTCTTTATGCCGATCGTTGATAACCCTTTCGATTTTGGCCGCATTGCCGCGACTAACGCCATCAGCGATATCTTCGCGATGGGCGGAAAACCGATTATGGCAATTGCGATCCTCGGCTGGCCGATTAACAAACTGTCCCCGGAAATTGCCCGCGAAGTCACCGAAGGTGGTCGCTACGCATGTCGTCAGGCGGGTATTGCGCTGGCTGGCGGTCACTCCATCGACGCGCCGGAACCGATTTTCGGTCTGGCGGTCACGGGGATCGTTCCAACTGAGCGGGTGAAGAAAAACAGTACCGCACAAGCCGGATGTAAACTGTTCCTGACGAAACCGTTGGGGATTGGCGTTCTTACCACTGCGGAGAAAAAATCACTGCTGAAACCGGAACATCAGGGGCTGGCGACGGAAGTGATGTGCCGGATGAACATCGCAGGCGCGTCCTTTGCCAACATCGAAGGCGTAAAAGCGATGACTGACGTGACTGGTTTTGGTCTGCTGGGGCATTTGAGCGAAATGTGTCAGGGCGCAGGCGTACAGGCACGTGTCGACTATGACGCGATCCCGAAACTGCCTGGCGTGGAAGAGTACATTAAGCTGGGTGCAGTACCTGGCGGCACCGAACGCAACTTTGCCAGCTATGGTCATCTGATGGGTGAAATGCCGCGTGAAGTGCGCGATCTGCTGTGCGATCCGCAAACCTCCGGCGGTCTGCTGCTGGCGGTGATGCCAGAGGCTGAAAACGAAGTAAAAGCTACCGCTGCCGAATTTGGTATCGAACTGACGGCGATTGGCGAACTGGTGCCTGCGCGCGCTGGTCGTGCCATGGTTGAGATCCGTTAATTCAATGCGGTTATTTATTGCCGAAAAACCGAGTCTGGCGCGCGCTATTGCTGATGTCTTGCCCAAACCGCACCGTAAAGGCGATGGCTTTATCGAGTGCGGTAACGGTCAGGTGGTGACCTGGTGTATTGGTCACCTGCTTGAGCAGGCGCAGCCAGACGCCTACGACAGTCGCTATGCGCGCTGGAATCTTGCGGATTTGCCGATTGTCCCGGAAAAGTGGCAATTACAGCCCCGACCCTCCGTGACCAAACAACTTAATGTCATCAAACGCTTTTTGCATGAAGCCAGCGAAATCGTTCATGCCGGGGACCCGGATCGTGAAGGGCAATTGCTGGTGGATGAAGTGCTGGACTATCTGCAACTGGCACCGGAAAAGCGCCAGCAGGTGCAGCGTTGCTTGATCAACGACCTGAACCCGCAGGCGGTTGAACGGGCGATCGATCGTCTTCGTTCCAATAGCGAGTTTGTACCGCTATGCGTTTCTGCGCTGGCGCGAGCGCGTGCCGACTGGCTGTATGGCATCAATATGACCCGCGCGTACACCATTCTCGGTCGCAATGCGGGTTATCAGGGCGTACTTTCCGTTGGACGCGTGCAGACGCCAGTGCTCGGGCTGGTGGTGCGCCGCGACGAAGAAATTGAAAACTTCGTGGCGAAAGATTTCTTTGAGGTCAAAGCGCATATCGTGACGCCTGCCGATGAGCGATTTACCGCTATCTGGCAACCGAGCGAAGCGTGTGAGCCGTACCAGGATGAAGAAGGGCGCTTGCTGCATCGTCCACTGGCGGAGCATGTGGTTAACCGCATCAGCGGTCAACCGGCGATTGTCACCAATTATAACGATAAACGGGAATCAGAATCCGCGCCGTTGCCGTTTTCACTTTCGGCGTTGCAGATTGAAGCAGCAAAACGCTTTGGTCTGAGTGCGCAGAACGTACTTGATATCTGCCAGAAGCTGTACGAAACGCACAAACTGATCACTTATCCGCGTTCCGATTGTCGTTATTTGCCGGAAGAACATTTTGCCGGACGTCAGGCGGTAATGAATGCCATCAGCGTTCATGCGCCGGGCTTGTTACCGCAGCCGGTGGTTGATCCAGATTTACGCAATCGCTGCTGGGATGACAAAAAGGTCGATGCGCACCACGCCATCATCCCGACCGCGCGGAGTTCTGCCATCAACCTGACGGAGAACGAAGCGAAGGTCTATAACCTGATTGCCCGTCAGTATTTGATGCAGTTCTGTCCGGATGCGGTGTTCCGCAAATGTGTTATCGAACTGGACATTGCCAAAGGCAAATTTGTCGCTAAAGCCCGTTTTCTTGCTGAAGCAGGCTGGCGCACGCTGTTAGGCAGCAAAGAGCGTGATGAAGAAAACGATGGTACACCGCTGCCGGTGGTAGCGAAAGGCGATGAGTTATTGTGTGAAAAAGGTGAAGTGGTAGAGCGGCAAACTCAGCCACCACGTCATTTCACCGATGCAACGCTGCTTTCAGCGATGACCGGGATCGCGCGCTTTGTGCAGGACAAAGATCTGAAAAAAATCCTTCGTGCGACCGATGGACTGGGGACGGAAGCAACTCGTGCCGGGATTATTGAACTGCTGTTCAAGCGTGGTTTCCTGACCAAAAAAGGGCGCTATATCCACTCCACCGACGCCGGAAAAGCGTTATTCCATTCGCTGCCAGAGATGGCAACGCGACCGGACATGACGGCACACTGGGAATCGGTGCTGACGCAAATCAGCGAAAAGCAGTGTCGCTACCAGGACTTTATGCAGCCGCTGGTGGGGACGCTTTACCAATTGATTGATCAGGCAAAACGTACGCCGGTGCGGCAGTTTCGCGGCATAGTGGCACCGGGTAGTGGAGAAGAGAAGAAAAAGGCTTCACCACGCAAGCGAGCGGTGAAAAAAAGCCCGCCATCAGAAGACGCGGGCAGTGGAGCGATAACATAAAGGTCTGATGCAGTAGATTTTTGTAGGCCGGATGAGGCGTCCACGCCGCATCCGGCGCAAACGCCTGATGACTTAAATTACGCCCTGCGCCAGCATCGCATCGGCAACCTTCACAAAGCCTGCAATATTCGCGCCCTGCACGTAGTTGGTTTGCTCACCTTCACCACCGTGTTCAACACAGGCATGGTGGATATCCAGCATAATATGGTGCAAACGCGCATCAACTTTCTCGGCTTTCCAGCCCAGACGTGCAGCGTTTTGCGCCATTTCCAGCCCCGATGTCGCGACGCCGCCAGCATTAGCCGCTTTGCCCGGTGCAAACAGTACGCCTGCCTGCTGGAACAGTTCAGTCGCTTCGATGGTAGTTGGCATATTTGCCCCTTCCGCCACCGCTTTAACACCATTAGCGATAAGCTGGTGCGCGGCATCTACATCCAGTTCGTTCTGGGTCGCGCATGGCAGGGCGATATCCACCGGCACAGACCACGGCTGTTGGCCTTCGAGATAGACCAGGCCAAATTCTTTGGCGTAATCTGCCACGCGACCATCGCGGCTGGCTTTGATTTCGATAAGACGCGCCAGTTTCTCTTTCGTGAATCCGCTTTCATCAACCACGGTGCCGCTGGAATCTGATGCGGTAACCACGCGAGCGCCAAATTCCATCGCTTTTTCGATAGCGTACTGGGCGACGTTGCCGGAGCCAGAAACGGAAACGCGCATTCCTTCAAAACCCATACCGTGGCGTCTCAGCATCGCTTCAGTGAAATAAACCAGACCGTAACCGGTCGCTTCCGGGCGAATCAGACTGCCGCCAAAAGATAGCCCCTTGCCGGTGAAGACGCAGGCGGTATTGTTGGAGAGCTTTTTCATCATCCCCGCCATAAAGCCGACTTCACGACCACCAACGCCGATATCGCCCGCCGGAACGTCGGTATCTGCACCCAGATGACGGTACAGTTCGGTCATGAGCGCCTGGCAGAAACGCATCACTTCGCCTTCACTTTTCCCTTTTGGATCGAAATCACTGCCGCCTTTACCGCCGCCCATCGGCAGGGTAGTCAGGGCATTTTTAAAGGTTTGTTCGAAGCCGAGGAATTTAAGAATGGAGAGGTTTACGGACGGATGGAAACGCATACCGCCTTTATACGGGCCGATGGCGGAGCTGAACTGGACACGCCAGGCACGGTTAACTTGTACCTGATTGCGATCATCAACCCACACCACGCGAAACTGGATCACGCGCTCCGGTTCAACCAGGCGCTCCAGTAACGACATCTGGCGATATTTTGGATTTTGTTCAAGAAAAGGCCAGAGAGTGGTCATTACTTCACGAACGGCTTGCGCGAACTCGGTTTGATTCGGGTCGCGCTTTTGGACATGGTTGAGGAATGACTCCAGAGAATATGTCTGAACCATAGATATAAAACCCTTATATATTAATACGATTGTGCTTATGTTGTTTATGTCATGTGCTTTTGCAGTTTTTGACTATACCATCAAGAATGTGACGGTAAGCAAGAAAAAAATGACACCGGAAAGCAAATTAATAATGTGTGGTAGTTATAAAAGTCACCTAATGTCAGGTGCGTTTTATCAGACCTGAAAAAACGGGCGCATTTTCAAGAGTGGAGCGTAGGCGGATAAGGCGTTCACGCCGCATCCGGCTACCAGATGCTAAAGTTTTTCCGCCTGGTAACCGTTATCAGTACCAGAGGCAACGAAAAATAAGGAGTTTCCTGTGAGTCGAACATTACTCGCCGTAGCGTTGGTATTTCCATTATTTGCGCTGGCTAACCCGCAATACCGTCCGGATGTGGAAGTGAATGTGCCGTCGGAGGTGTTTAGTTCTGGCGGGAAATCGGCGCAGCCCTGTAACCAGTGCTGCGTTTATCAGGATCAAAATTATTCGGAGGGCGCAGTGATTAAAGCGGAGGGGATACTGCTGCAATGCCAGCGGGATGACAAAACCATTAGCACCAATCCGCTGGTCTGGCGGCGCGTAAAGCCATAAACGCATGAAGTAGTGGAATATCAGCAGGAGCCAGCGGATATTGCAATGCTTCCTCTGGCAGACACCAGACCAGCGCCTGATGTTCGTGTGCCTGTAACGTACCGTGGAAGTCCGGTACGTGCCAGGCATGAAGATGGATAATCCGGCCAGACACTTCCCGCTGATGGCTGGCAACATATTCACCAACCGTTGCGTCAATGCCCAGTTCTTCGCGCAATTCCCGTACCAGCGCCTGTGGCTGACTTTCAGCCGCCTCGACTTTGCCACCGGCAAACTCCCATAACCCCGCCTGATCGCTATGGGCGGGGCGTTGTGCGAGTAAAATTTTGCCATCCCTTTCGATAATGGCAGCAACAACTTCAATCATTTTCATAAATTACCCACGGTCGAATACCGGAAAAATGTCATAATATCCGCAGTGTTGCCCGATCAGAAGGGCTTTATATGTAAGGAGTACCTGTGTTAGACCGCCATCTTCATCCGCGAATTAAACCGTTGTTGCATCAGTGTGTGCGGGTTCTTGATAGACCCGGTATAACGCCAGATGGTTTAACGTTAGTGGGGTTTGCCATCGGCGTGCTGGCCTTGCCGTTTCTGGCACTGGGATGGTATCTGGCGGCGCTGATTGCCATTTTGCTCAACAGGTTGCTTGATGGACTGGACGGCGCGCTGGCGAGGCGCAGAGGGTTAACTGACGCAGGCGGTTTTCTTGATATTTCTCTCGATTTTCTCTTTTACGCGCTGGTGCCGTTCGGGTTTATTCTCGCCGCACCAGAACAAAACGCGCTGGCCGGAGGCTGGCTGTTGTTTGCGTTTATCGGCACGGGCAGCAGTTTTCTCGCATTTGCTGCGCTGGCGGCGAAACATCAGATTGATAACCCCGGTTATGCGCACAAATCGTTTTACTATCTGGGCGGGTTGACTGAAGGCAGCGAGACGATTTTGCTGTTTGTTTTAAGTTGTCTCTTTCCGGCGTATTTCCCGTGGTTGGCGTGGGTATTTGGCGCGCTGTGCTGGATGACAACATTTACGCGAGTGTGGAGTGGGTATCTGACGCTGAAGTCGCTTCAGCGTCAGTAATTGCCGTGTTATTTGCTACTGTCCGGGGCGCGTTCACCGGTTGCTACCGGATTTTTCGGATCGCTGCTCCATTCATACCAGCCGCCGTCGTAAACGGAGACATTTTTCCAGCCCATTGCGCGCGCATACATAAAGGTTTCTGAGGCGCGCCAGCCGGTGCCGCAATAGAACGAGACTTGTTGATCTGGCCGGATATTCCATTCTTTCCACATTGCCGCGACGTCATCCGCAGTACGCATGGTACCGTCCGGGTTATGGAAATCTTCCATATGCGTTGAGTCGCTGCCCGCATGACCCCAACGAGCACCTGGGATATCACCTTTTGGCTTGATGTAGTCATAGCCGCTGGTGGTGCCAATAAATTCAGCCCATGAACGAACGCTTACCAGTGAAGCATCCTGACGATGCAGCAGTCCACGTGCCTGCTCCATATCGAGCATCAGTTGCGGTTGCGCCGGGATCTTCACGCCGAAGTCAGGTTCCGGCTTCACTTTCGGTGGCGTACCGCGCTCAACGGGCAGCCCCGCATCGGACCAGGTTTGCCAGCCGCCGTCCAGAAGGCGTACATCTTTCACGCCTGCGTACAGCATAATCTGCGCCACACGTGCTGCTGCGTAAACGTCTCGCCCGTACAGAATGACCGTGGTGTCATGGCGAATGCCGTGTTTTGCCAGCATCGCTTTCAGTTGCTCATCGGAAACTTTGTTCCACAGCGGTTCGCTTTCAACTTCGTTGGTATCGATGTAGTCAGCGCCGGGAATATGGCTGATAAGGTAAAACTTTGGTGCGCCCCAGGCTGCTTCAATGACTTTCCAGTCACCGGCAGGTTTTGCCGTAACCTCTTTACCTTGTTGCAGGTCATGCAGCCATTGCGGATAAACCAGTTGCTCAAAGTGCGGCAATTTTTGCAGGCGGGAAGGTTCGCTTAGCGCGTCACTCAGGATGGAGATATGCGTAAAGCCTGCTTTTTGCAGTCGCGTTTTGACGGCTTCGACGTCTTTAGTATTACCGTATAACGCCACTGGCGTATCGGTTTTCAGGTTATGCTGCTTGATCCACTCGTTGAGCTGTTCGGCGCTCATTTTGTCGAGCCAACTTGCAGAAAGGTTTAAGGCGGCAGGTTCATGACCGGAAGGGCCATTTAAAGTTTGTGGCCAGCCGTTATAAAACGCGCTGGGGCGAGTATCTATCGCTTTGCCATTTTGTTGTTGAAGCTGGTCAAGAGTAAGAGGCTTCGCCAGTTCAGCGGCCCACGAAGAAGCGCAAGCCAGCCCTAAAGCCATTGCCAGCGCGGTCATTTGAGAAACACGTTTCATCGAAAATCCCGACATTGTAGTTTTGAGTGCGCCATTCTGAACTGATGTATTGAGAAAAACTTTGCGTTATCGCAGTTTGTTGTAATTTTCTGACCACTGCGCCATATCCAGAACAGAACTATCAGGAGGAACATCCTGGAGATCGTGAGTTACCTGAACGACGGGGATCGCCAGGGCGCGAACTTCGCTGAACACCCACTGGCGAAAATTATCGCGCAGAGCCACATCAAGACGGCTGAACGGTTCATCGAGTAATAATGCTTTGGGTTGGGCGAGAAGGGCGCGTAGCAGAGCTACCCGTGCCCGCTGACCACCAGACAGAGTTGTCGGATCCTGATGGAAAGTATCACCAAGTCCCGCACGCTCAAGCGCATCATTCACGGCATTGCGCCTTGCAACACCTTTTAGTGTCGCCGGTAGCGCCAGCAGCAAATTTTGCCCGACGCTGAACTGGTCAAATAGCAGCGCATCCTGGAAAAGGATACCAATCTGGCGCTGTGCAGTCGGCAGGCTATCGAGGCGTTGCTCATTGAGCCAAAGCTCACCTGTACAAGAAAACTGCCCGGACAGCGCGCCAATCATCCAGGAAAACAGCGTAGATTTCCCACAGCCAGACGGCCCCATTAACGTGACAATGTCACCTTTAGTGACCGTAAAGTTGACGTCCTTTAGTAAGCAGGTTCCTGGCAAACGTAGCGAAACATCTTTCACGCAGAGCATTAGCGGAGTCCTTGTCTGACATAACCTACCCATTTTGCAAGCAGGGCGGTCAGGGCAAAAATAATAAGCGGTAATAGCAGTTGCCATAAAGCCTGGGTGGCGAGAATACCGTTGCTGCCGCCGCTGCTTAACGCCACCGCTTCTGTCGTCAGCGTCGGGAAACGTCCCGCACCGAGCCACAGCGTCGGCATATATTGCGCAATACTCACTGAAAATCCGACAGCGAATGCAATTAGCGCAGGGCGTAGCATAAGAGGACATTTCACGTAAAAGAAGATTTTGGCACGCGACCAGCCTAGCGTCTGCGCAATTAAAATTAACCGTGAGTCAATACGCCGCCAGGCAGGTTGCAGGATAAACAGCATCCACGGCATCACCCACAACAGATGCCCCCAGACCACCGCCGTCCAGCTACCATCCAGATTCAACCATAATGCCAGCGTGTACTGGCCTGCCACTAATGGCAGTGCCGGTAATAAAATGGGCAACAATAACCACAACTGGCGACGCTGTGGCCCCCATTCCAGCCATAGCAGTAACAGGATCAAAGCGATGAACGTCGCTACCAGTCCCATCGTCAGGCTATTGAGCAGCGCCACGTGATTGTTAGTCGACTGATCTGCGAGGATCGCCAGCAGAACCACACAGAGCACACCGGTTAAGGGTAAAAACCACGCCAGCGTATAGCCGGGCAGTAAAGGCGCAGCCGGCTTGCGAACGCCATCTTCACGGGGAATGGTGTGCCGCCAGGTGCGCCATAACAGATAGCCCAGCAAAACACAGGCGGCGAGTAACAGCATCAGCAGCAGGCTGGCGAGCGCGCCTTTCATTTGTTGATCGGTGTCGCCCTGGGTTAACCACTGCCAGCTTATTACTGCCAGCGTCGGTGGATTACCTGGCCCGAGGATAATTGCCACATCCACGACCGACAGCGTCCATGCGACAATTGCCAGCATCGCCATTGCCAGCGCAGGAGCGGCGGAGGGCAACAGCAGCCAGTTCAGGGATTGCCAGCGGCTGTAGCCCAGTGAATCCATCACTATA
Source organism: Escherichia sp. MR (assembly GCF_005280595.1). Lineage (NCBI taxonomy): Bacteria > Pseudomonadati > Pseudomonadota > Gammaproteobacteria > Enterobacterales > Enterobacteriaceae > Escherichia > Escherichia sp. MR. Next base: position 36,673 of record NZ_SZVK01000027.1, read on the forward strand.
ACCTGCTGTAGCAGCCGTTTTTCACTTAGCGCGGCTGACAAGATCCATAGCAGAAATGCGCTTTCTTTCACCGCCAGAGTGAAACCCAGCCCAATACCCAATTTGTCCATTGGTGGAGTGAAATACGGGAAATAGTCGTAAAGCAGGCCGCCGTCAGCAAAGAGCAGAAGGGCGCTGGTGGCAAAAGCCACGTGGGGAATGGCGAGCAGCCACGGCAGACGGGCGCACATACGCAGCCATTTTGCGCCAGGCCACAGCGCCACAATCACCAGCAGGGCAATCAACAGCGCCCCGACCGCCGCGATAGTCGTCGAAACCAGCGTCGCCAGTAATGCCTGCGGTAACTGCGGGTCGGCAAATAACGCCTGCCAGTGCGTCAGCGACAAGGCTGGCGCTATCAGCGTGAAAGCAGCCGGGATCAGCGGTGCATAAATCACCGCCACCATCGCCCACAGCAGAAAGATTAATGCGTACCGTAACGGCGTAGCCATTCTTGTTCCAGCGCATTTACCCAACCCGCGTGCGGTTCAGCCAGTACCGGTGGCAGCTCCTGCGGCATTCTTGATTGCAATGTTTCACGCTGCGTGTCAGGCAGTTTTTGTGGATCGAGAACCGAAGGATCGCCCCAGATAGCAGGATCTGCTTTACGCAGTTGCGCATCGGGTGAGAGCAGGAAGTTGGCGACAACTTTCGCCGCAGCACTGGCATTCGCGTTGGCAGGAATGGTGACGAAATGCACGTTGCCAATCATCCCCTCGCTAAAGCCGAAGCTGTAACTGCTTGCTGGCAAATCGTCGCTGGCTATTTTTTGTTGGGCATGAGCGGGGTTAAAGGTTAGCGACAGGCGCAATGTACCGGCTTTTAGCAGGGCATCCATCCGTGCAGGCGAGGGCGGAAAATCCTTTCCTTCGCGCCACAAATACGGATGCAGTGCATCAAGATATTGCCACAAGGGCGCAGTGATCCGGGCGAAAGTCGCATCGTCCGGCGCTTCTTTTAATGCGGCGGGATCGGGCGTCAGCATAATCAGCAACTGTTCCAGAAACGCCGTGCCTGTGAAGTCTGGTGGGCGCGGATAAGTAACCGTGCCGGGATTGGCTTTGGCAAACTCCAGCAATGCTTGCGGCGTTTGTGGTGGCTGTGGCGTAACATCGCGGCGGGCGATAAACGTCAGTTGTGCGCCACCCCACGGAGATTCTGCACCTTCGACAGGTACAGAAAAATCTTCCCGTACCGGCAGTTGCGTATCGACGTAATGCCAGTTGGGTAGAGTCTCCGCCCAGCCCGTTTGTAATAAATTGGCCTCTTTTAAGGTGCGGAAGTTTTCGCCGTTCACCCAGAGCAGATCCACCGAACCGCCTGTTTTGCGCCCGGCTGCGGCTTCGGTCTGAATGCGTTTTACTGCGTCTGCGGCATCCGCCAGACGGACAATCTTCAGGTTTATAGCGTAATGGGTTTTCATCTCGCCGCTAACCCAGTCGAGATAGCGGTTAATTGCGGTATCGCCGCCCCAGGCGTTAAACCAGACGGTTTGCCCTTTGGCGTCGTTTTTGATTTCCTGCCAGTCACTGGCATGTGTTGCCAAAGAAAACAGCGATAACAATCCCAGCAACCACACACAATGGCGCATCATCTCTCCTTAAGAACGTTTTTCAGGAATACGGCACAGCCCCTGAGCGGGAATGTCCATGGCAGAGTTAAAACGGGCTGACATATTTTGCAGGCCGATCAATGCTGTCAGCTCGGTGAGCGCCTGAGCGTCAAAATGGGCAGCCAGTCGGGTACGCAGGGCATCATCGACCGTTGGCGGTGTAACGCTCGCGGCTTCGGCGTATTCCAGCGCCAGCCGCTCCTCATCGCTGAACAGCGGGCTTTGCCGCCAGTCAGCCACCGCCAGCAGTTTGTCAGTGCTGCCGGTACGCTCCGCGACTTTCATACTGGTGATATCTACGCAAAATTCACACAGACACATTTGTGCAATGCGTGCGCTGACAAGCGATCGCACCACCGGATCGAGCGGTGAGCGTTTGCGCTCCAGCCAGCCGACAAACATCGACACCAGATAAAAGATAAACGGAATTCGCCCCCACCAGCGAATAGGACTTAGCACCTCGCCATAATGGCGACGATGCAGCCACGCCAGCGGACGTAAAATCAAAGGAATTTTGCTAAGCGGCGGTAAACCCATCAGGCATTCCTCTTCTGGCGTTCAAGCCATATTTTTTTCGCCATAAATATCACCACGGTCAGGGCAAACAGAATAAACAGCCCGGTGACAAACCAGAATGTGCCTCCCGTTAACATGCTGCCCGCCCAGGAATAGACGATGGTTGCGGGTAGCTGACCAAGCCCGGTGGCGATAAAAAACGAGCGAAAACGTATTGAAGTCAATCCGGCAGCATAGCTGATAGGATCGAAAGGGACAAAAGGCAATAACCGACATACCAGGATGGTGTGTTTGCCGTAGCGAGTAAAAAAGCCGTCCATGCTGTTAAGCACGGTTTTGCCGGTTAACTTTTCCACCACTTCGCGGCCCATCACTCTGGCGATAAAAAAGCACAGCGCCGCGCCCGCCATCGAACTGGTCCAAGACAGCAAGCCGCCCCAGAATGCGCCAAACAGCGACGCATTGGCAAAGGTTATCAAAAACGCAGGCAGCGGCGCGGCAATGGCCTGTAAGATCATCAGGAAGAACGAGACCACAGCCGCTTGTGTGCCGTAAGACTGAATAAAGCGTTCTATACCCTGTTGATCGACGGCGGCAAACGCCGCAACGCTGCGATTGATAAACTCATGGACGCCAGGAAGCAGCGCCCATGCCAGCAGCGAAGCGATCAACAGGATGATGATGGTGGCACGGTAGTACCAGATTTTACGCGATTGCATTTTCATCATCCTTTATCCTGGTTTTATTCGGCGATTTTAAAGGTAACCGTTGCCAGCGTGTTATCTGCCGGGAGAATCGACGCATTACCTTTGAATTGCACTTCACCGCGTTTTTCCACTGCCCCATAAGTGTATGTCGCATTGCTGACGATACCGACCGGGCAGCTATCGAGACACACCAGGCAGCCAGTTTTCTTCTCTTCTGCCGCTGCTAAATTACCGCCAAAGCGCATGTCCAGTTTCTTGCCATTGCTATCGACAATCACCTCATCGAAGGAATACGCTTTTGCCGCCCCTTGCCAGTTGACCGAAATATCCAGTTTGCTGCCCGCCACATGGGTCGTTTCTTTATTATCCATCGTCATGTTTTCGCCCGGCGTGCCACCGGCCTGTTTCAGGGCTTCATAAAATGCTTTCGGGGTCGCATAACCCATAAACAGCGATTTATGTCCGTTGGAGCCATCTTTAAACACAATGCCGTGGCGGGTATCGTCTATCAGAAAACGGCCATTAATTTGCACTAACATGGTGACCGTATGGTTATTGGCATCGACACGCAGTGGCTGGCTGGCGGAAAGCCCGTCGTATTCCACTTTTGCTCCGGTGTTCTCTTTTTGATCGCAGCCACTAAGCCCTGCGGCTGCCAGTAAACACAGTGCAGCCAGTCCTTTTTTCCATGACGCTGAATAATGTTGCAACATCGTTCTATCCTTCATTTTTGGGGTGAGTTAGTGGGCTGCGGCGCGAAGCAGACAGATCCACGTGTTTGTGTCGGGCGTAGAGTCTGGCGAACTGGACGAGAATAAACAGCGCCAGTCCTGCCAGACAGAGTTTTAAAATAAAGCGCAGCGTAATGCCTTCACTGGCGAGATCGCTTGCCATTACGGTATAAATTACTATTCCGGGCAGAGTAGTTAATGCCGAAATAAGGGTATAAGGCCAGAAGGAGATGGCGGTTAATCCATAAGCATAATTTTGAATATTGTAAGGAAATAGCGGGATTAAGCGGGTCAAAATAAGAAAATCGATACCGTTACGCGTAATACCTTTTTCTATGGCCTGGAAAGTGTGGCTATGACCAACGTATTTCAGCAGTAAATCACGCCCCAGCCAGCGCGCCAACAGGAAGGAGCATGATGAGGCCAGCGTGGCGGCAATTAGTGAAAGAAACGTCCCTAAGAGCGGGCCAAAGACTATTCCACCGGCGATCACCAGTATGCTACCCGGCAACAGAAAGAGGGTGGCGATGATGAATAACAGAATATAGAGGCTATAACCGAAAAATCCGCTCTGGCGAATGAGCGCCTGTAAGTGAGGTAAATCGATGAGCAGATCGAATAAACCGAAAGTATGGATAGCGTAAATGACCAGCGCAAAAATAATACAGGCAAAAAGAAATTTACGCTCAGCGTTCATCGTGGAGTTTCCTATATCAAACTTGATAATAGAGAAGTGGTCAGACAACTAAAAACGCAGTGACGGTATAACAAAGGACGGCAGGCAACAAATCATTACTGACAGTTTGTTGATTTTTCTCAAGGTTAATTCTCCTGACCCAGAGCGAGTCAGGAGAACAGAGAAATTAGCGGCGGAAGGCCGCCCACACCGGGGCGTGATCTGACGGTTTTTCCATACTGCGGATTTCATAATCAATGCCGGTTTCTACGCAGCATTCCGCCAACGGCTGGCTGGCGAGCAGCAGGTCAATGCGCAGACCACGGTTATCATCAAAACCTTTTGAGCGGTAATCAAACCACGAGAAGCGATCTGCCGTTTCCGGGTTCGCATGGCGGAAAGTATCCACCAGACCCCAGTTAATCAGTCTCTCCATCCATTCGCGTTCTTCCGGCAGGAAAGAGCATTTACCGGTACGCAGCCAGCGTTTGCGGTTCTCTTCACCAATGCCGATATCGAGGTCGGTGGGGCTGATATTCATATCGCCCATAATCAGCACCGGATTGTCACGCTTGAGTTCGGTTTCCAGGTAGTTTTGCAGGTTCTGATAGAACTGCGCTTTCGCCGGGAATTTAATCGGATGGTCACGGCTTTCGCCCTGCGGGAAGTAACCGTTGATTACGGTGACATTACCCAGCGGCGAGGGAATTTCCGCCATAATAATTCGTCGTTGAGCCTCTTCGCCGTCGCCGGGGAAGCCGCGACGCACAGTAATCGGCGTCTCTTTGGTCAGCAGCGCCACGCCATAATGGCCTTTCTGCCCGTGGTAAAAGACGTTGTAGCCAAGCTTTGCCACTTGTTCGAGCGGAAACATATCATCATGAACTTTTGTCTCCTGCAGACCAATAACATCCGGTTGGTGCTTTTCGACGATGGCTTCAAGCTGGTGTGGTCTGGCGCGCAGACCGTTGATATTAAAAGAGACAAATTTCATAGTCGCTGCCATTTATTCAGATAAAGAGTGCGTGGATGTTAGCAGAAATTCGCCGCGCTTACTGCCTGTTGTTAAGTGATTTGATCGATGGTTGTTAATGATGCCAACGATGGCGCAAAAAATGCCCGTTTTTGGTGCGGCTGCGTCAGAATGGCGCAGTAATTTCCAGTAAATTTCGTCAACGATCACAATTCCAGAATTATATTTTACTTCTGCATAACATTTCGTTTTTTATTCTTTTTATTCATCAGTATCGCAAACGTATTCACTTTATATGCACTTCAGGTGCATATCGCTGGGTTGTAACGCCTTGATTTCCAGTTAACTGCCGCCGTTTATGCACTTTTACCACTGGCTGGCACGAACCCTGCAATCTACATTTACAGCGTAATCGTCACTTATTATTAACATATAAATAACTATTTATTTACTGTAGGGGTCGCTATGTCTCAGCCAATTACGCGTGAAAATTTTGATGAATGGATGATACCTGTTTACGCTCCGGCACCGTTTATTCCGGTACGTGGCGAAGGTTCGCGCTTGTGGGATCAGCAGGGGAAAGAGTATATCGACTTCGCGGGTGGCATTGCAGTGAACGCACTGGGTCATGCGCATCCGGAACTGCGGGAGACGCTGAACGAGCAGGCGAGTAAGTTCTGGCATACCGGTAATGGTTACACCAACGAGTCGGTATTACGGCTGGCGAAAAAGCTCATTGACGCGACGTTTGCCGATCGCGTGTTCTTTTGTAACTCCGGCGCGGAGGCCAACGAAGCGGCGCTGAAGCTGGCGCGCAAATACGCTCACGACCGCTACGGTAGCCATAAGAGCGGCATCGTGGCGTTTAAAAATGCTTTCCACGGGCGCACGCTGTTTACCGTTAGTGCGGGCGGGCAGCCAGCCTATTCACAGGATTTCGCGCCACTGCCGCCGGATATCCGCCACGCCGCGTATAACGATATTAATTCTGCCAGTGCGCTGATTGACGACTCCACCTGCGCGGTGATCGTCGAGCCAGTACAGGGCGAAGGCGGCGTGGTGCCAGCCAGCAAGGCATTTTTGCAGGGATTGCGTGAGCTATGCGATCGCCACAATGCATTGCTGATTTTCGATGAGGTACAAACCGGCGTCGGGCGCACCGGTGAACTGTATGCCTATATGCACTACGGGGTGACGCCCGATCTGCTGACCACCGCTAAAGCCCTGGGCGGCGGTTTCCCGATTGGTGCGCTGCTGGCAACCGAAGAGTGCGGCCGGGTGATGACCGTTGGCACTCACGGCACCACTTATGGTGGTAATCCGCTGGCCTCGGCGGTGGCGGGTAAAGTGCTTGATCTCATCAACACGCCAGAGATGCTTACTGGTGTCAAACGGCGTCACGACTGGTTTGTTGAGCGTCTTAATACCATTAATCATCGCTGTGGTTTGTTCAGTGAAATTCGCGGATTAGGTCTGTTGATTGGCTGTGTGCTGAATGCGGATTACGCCGGACAAGCGAAACTGATCTCTCAGGAGGCGGCGAAAGCAGGCGTGATGGTGCTGATTGCGGGTGGCAACGTGGTGCGTTTTGCACCGGCGCTCAACGTCAGCGAAGAAGAGGTGACAACCGGCCTGGATCGCTTTGCCGCTACTTGCGAACACTTTGTTAGCCGGGGTTCATCATGATGGTCATCCGTCCCGTTGAGCGTACCGATGTCGCAGCCTTAATGCAGCTTGCAGGTAAAACGGGCGGTGGCCTGACGTCGCTCCCTGCCAATGAAGCCACGCTTTCGGCGCGTATCGACAGATCCATTAAAACCTGGCAGGGCGAATTACCCGAAAGCGAACAGGGTTATGTGTTCGTGCTGGAAGAGAGCGAGACAGGCACCGTGGCGGGTATTTGCGCTATTGAGGTGGCTGTCGGGCTAAACGATCCCTGGTACAACTATCGCGTCGGTACGCTGGTTCACGCTTCGAAAGAGTTGAATGTCTATAACGCGCTACCGACGCTGTTTCTCAGTAATGATCACACCGGAAGCAGTGAGTTATGCACGCTGTTTCTCGACCCGGAGTGGCGCAAAGAGGGCAATGGCTATTTGCTGTCGAAATCGCGCTTTATGTTTATGGCGGCTTTTCGTGACAAGTTTAACGACAAAGTGGTCGCCGAAATGCGCGGCGTGATTGACGAACACGGCTATTCGCCGTTCTGGCAAAGCCTCGGTAAACGCTTCTTTTCGATGGATTTTAGCCGCGCTGATTTTCTCTGCGGTACTGGTCAAAAGGCGTTTATCGCTGAACTGATGCCAAAACATCCGATCTATACGGACTTTTTATCCCAGGAAGCGCAGGACGTTATCGGCCAGGTGCATCCGCAAACAGCTCCCGCGCGTGCGGTGCTGGAAAAAGAGGGTTTTCGCTACCGTAACTATATCGACATCTTCGACGGTGGGCCGACGCTGGAGTGTGACATCGACCGCGTTCGCGCCATCCGCAAAAGTCGGCTGGTGGAAGTAGCGGAAGGGCAGCCAGCGCAGGGGGATATCCCGGCCTGTCTGGTCGCCAATGAAAATTATCACCATTTCCGCGTGGTACTGGTGCGTGCCGATCCGGCAACCCAGCGTTTGATTTTAACCGCCGCACAACTGGACGCTCTCAAGTGCCACGCCGGGGATCGCGTTCGTCTGGTGCGCCTGTGCGCAGAGGAGAAAACAACATGACTTTATGGATCAACGGCGACTGGGTGACGGGGCAGGGCGCACTTCGCGTGAAGCATAATCCGGTATCGGGCGACGTATTATGGCAAGGCAATGATGCCGATGCCGCTCAGGTGGAGCTGGCTTGTCGTGCTGCACGCGCCGCGTTTCCGCGTTGGGCGCGGCTCTCCTTTGGCGATCGTCAGGTAAGAGTTGAACGCTTTGCCGGACTGCTGGAAAGCAATAAAGCCGAATTAACGGCGATTATTGCCAGAGAAACGGGTAAGCCGCGCTGGGAAGCGGCAACCGAAGTGACGGCGATGATTAATAAAATCGCGATATCAATCAAGGCGTATCACGTGCGCACGGGCGAGCAGCGCAGCGAAATGCCAGACGGTGCGGCGAGTTTGCGCCATCGCCCGCACGGCGTACTGGCCGTGTTTGGACCGTACAATTTCCCAGGGCATTTGCCGAACGGGCATATCGTTCCGGCGCTGCTGGCAGGCAACACAATTATCTTTAAACCCAGCGAACTGACACCGTGGAGCGGCGAGGTGGTAATGCGCTTATGGCAGCAAGCAGGCTTGCCGTCGGGGGTGTTGAATCTGGTGCAGGGTGGGCGCGAAACGGGTCAGGCGCTGAGTGCGCTGGAAGACCTCGACGGTTTGCTGTTCACCGGCAGCGCCAACACGGGCTACCAGTTGCATCGCCAGCTTTCTGGTCAGCCGGAAAAAATCCTCGCCCTTGAAATGGGCGGCAATAACCCGCTGATTATTGATGACGTGGCGGATATCGACGCCGCAGTGCATCTGACTATTCAGTCAGCATTTGTCACTGCCGGGCAACGCTGCACTTGCGCCCGCCGTTTAATGCTTAAACGCGGGGCGCAGGGCGATGCGTTCCTTGCTCGCCTGGTTGCCGTCAGCCAGCGGTTAACGCCAGGTAACTGGGATGACGAACCACAGCCATTTATTGGCGGGCTGATATCAGAGCAGGCCGCGCAGCAGGTTGTTTCTGCCTGGCAGGAACTGGAAGCAATGGGGGGACGAACGCTGCTTGCACCACGCTTACTGCGCGCAGGAACATCGTTGCTGACGCCGGGGATCATCGAAATGACGGGCATTGCTGGCGTGCCGGATGAAGAAGTGTTTGGGCCGCTATTGCGCGTCTGGCGTTATGACACCTTTGATGAGGCGATTAAGATGGCGAATAACACTCGCTTTGGCCTCTCTTGCGGGCTGGTGTCACCGGAGCGGGAAAAGTTCGATCAACTGTTACTGGAAGCGCGGGCGGGGATCGTCAACTGGAACAAACCGCTTACCGGCGCTGCCAGTACTGCACCATTCGGTGGCGTTGGCGCTTCCGGCAACCACCGACCAAGTGCCTGGTACGCCGCTGATTATTGTGCCTGGCCGATGGCAAGTCTTGAATCATCTTCATTAACGCTGCCCACTACGCTTAATCCCGGGCTTGATTTTTCCGATGAGGTGGTGCCATGAACGCCCGGGAAGTGAATTTCGACGGGCTGGTGGGGCTGACGCATCATTACGCGGGGCTGTCGTTTGGCAATGAAGCCTCTACCCGCCACCGTTTTCAGGTCTCTAATCCGCGACTGGCGGCAAAACAGGGCTTATTGAAAATGAAAGCCCTTGCTGATGCGGGATTCCCGCAGGCGGTGATGCCACCGCACGAGCGACCGTTTATTCCTGTTTTGCGTCAACTGGGATTCAGCGGCAGCGATGAACAAGTGCTGGAAAAGGTTGCCCGTCAGGCTCCGCACTGGCTTTCCAGCGTCAGTTCCGCTTCGCCAATGTGGGTAGCGAATGCAGCCACGGTAGCGCCATCCGCTGATACGCTGGATGGCAAAGTGCATCTGACCGTCGCCAACCTGAACAATAAATTTCACCGTTCGCTGGAAGCGCCCGTCACCGAGTCGCTGTTAAAAGCGATTTTTAACGATGAAGAGAAGTTCACCGTTCATTCTGCTCTGCCGCAGGTGGCGATGCTGGGGGATGAGGGGGCGGCAAACCACAATCGGCTCGGTGGTAACTATGGTGATCCGGGTATACAGGTTTTCGTCTATGGCCGAGAAGAGGGCAATGGCACGCGACCTTCCCGTTATCCGGCGCGGCAAACCCGCGAAGCCAGTGAAGCGGTCGCCAGGTTGAATCAGGTGAATCCGCAGCAGGTGATTTTCGCCCAGCAAAATCCGGACGTCATCGACCAGGGGGTTTTTCATAATGATGTCATTGCGGTGAGCAACCGCCAGGTGCTGTTTTGCCATCAGCAGGCGTTCGCCCGCCAGGCGCAATTACTGGCAAACCTGCGCGCGCGGGTGAACGGTTTTATGGTGATAGAAGTTCCGGCGGCACAGGTTTCCGTAGCGGATGCTGTCTCGACTTATCTGTTTAACAGCCAGTTACTGAGCCGTGATGATGGTTCGATGGTGTTGGTGCTGCCACAGGAGTGTCGGGAACATGCTGGAGTATGGCGTTATCTCAATGAATTGCTTGCTGCCGATAACCCGATAAGCGAGCTGAAAGTTTTTGATTTACGCGAAAGCATGGCAAACGGCGGAGGCCCGGCGTGCCTGCGGTTACGTGTGGTGCTGACGGCAGAAGAATATCAGACGGTAAACCCGGCTGTGATGATGAACGATACCTTGTTTAATACGCTCAATGACTGGGTGGATCGCTACTATCGCGATCGTCTTACAGCCGCCGATCTTTCCGACCCGCAATTGCTGCGTGAAGGAAGGGAAGCCCTGGATTCGTTGACCCGTTTACTGAATCTCGGTTCGGTTTATCCGTTTCAGCGTGAGGGAGGGAGCAATGGATAATTTTCTTGCCCTGACCTTAACGGGCAAAAAACCAGCCATGAGTGAGAGGGAAAGCAACGGTATTCGCTGGCGCTGGCTGGGTGATGGTGTGCTGGAATTGACGCCGTTAACGCCACCGCAAGGTGCGCTGGTGATATCTGCGGGAATACACGGTAATGAAACCGCGCCGGTAGAAATGCTTGATGCTTTGCTTGGCGCGATTCTCCACGGCGAGATCCCTCTACGCTGGCGGTTACTGGCGATCCTTGGAAATCCCCCGGCGCTGAAGCAAGGAACACGTTATTGCCATAGTGATATGAATCGCATGTTTGGCGGACGCTGGCAGCGATTTGCCGAAAGCGGCGAAACGTGCCGTGCGCGCGAGCTGGAACAGTGTCTGGAAGATTTTTATGAACAGGGTAAAGAGTCTGTCCGCTGGCATCTTGATCTGCATACCGCGATTCGTGGTTCGTATCACCCACGGTTTGGTGTTTTACCGCAACGTAATATTCCCTGGGACGAAAACTTTCTGACATGGCTGGGTGCGGCAGGGCTGGAGGCATTGGTGTTTCACCAGGCGCCGGGGGGCACGTTTACCCATTTTAGTGCCGAACATTTCGGTGCACTGGCGTGTACGCTGGAGCTTGGTAAAGCATTGCCATTTGGCAAAAACGATCTTCGCCAGTTTTCACCCACCGCCAGCGCGATTGCTGCGCTGTTATCTGGCGTGAGTGTCGGTACTGAGAGAAAGTCGCCGCTACGCTATCGGGTCGTTTCGCAAATTACCCGCCACTCATCATCCTTCGAACTGCATATGGCAAGCGAGACGCTGAACTTCACGCCGTTTAAGAAAGGAACGTTGTTGGCGCAGGATGGTGAGGAACACTTTACTGTGACTCATGATGTTGAGTATGTGTTATTCCCTAATCCATTGGTGGCGACGGGATTACGTGCGGGATTAATGCTGGAAAAAATAACCTAATACTTGCCCGCAGAAATCATTCTGCGGGTATTTACTGGCTTTTTAATGAAATAATGCGGATTAATCCTGGTTATTTGCTTTATTTATCACCAGTCATCAGGTATAGTTCTTCATAATTTCTGCAAAATCAGTGTGTTGTAATATTTCATCATCACTCTCCATCAAATTTTCTTTTTTTCTCCATAATTGGCGCAAAAGTGTTTTTTACACTTTCATTGTTTTACCGTTGCTCTGATTAATTGACGCTAAAGTCAGTAAAGTTAATCTCGTCAACACGGCACGCTACTGAAGAAAGCCGTAATAAATAACTGAAAGGAAGGATATAGAATATGCGTAAATTAACTGCACTGTTTGTTGCCTCTACCCTGGCTTTTGGCGCGGCTAACCTGGCCCATGCCGCCGATACCACTACTGCAGCACCGGCTGACGCGAAGCCGATGATGCACCATAAAGGTAAATTCGGTCCGCATCACGACATGATGTTTAAAGATCTGAACCTGACCGACGCGCAGAAACAGCAGATTCGCGAAATCATGAAAGGTCAGCGTGACCAGATGAAACGCCCGCCGCTGGAAGAACGCCGCGCAATGCATGACATTATTGCCAGCGATACCTTCGACAAAGCGAAAGCTGAAGCGCAGATCGCAAAAATGGAAGAACAGCGCAAAGCTAACATGCTGGCGCACCTGGAAACCCAGAACAAGATTTACAACATCCTGACGCCGGAGCAGAAAAAGCAATTTAATGCTAATTTTGAGAAGCGTCTGACAGAACGCCCTGCGGCAAAAGGTAAAATGCCTGCAACTGCTGAATAATCTTTCAGCCTGACAACTTAAGACCGCCGGTCTTGTCCACTACCTTGCAGCAATGCGGTGGACAGGATCGGCGGTTTTCTTTTCTGTTCTTCAACTTTTGCAAAAAAAGTCTAATCACCACTAAGGTAAATCACCCGAGTTGCCGATAACAATCCACGGTTGCCTGAACGATAACAATGAAAAGAGCATGCCGGGAGCGAGTATGGAATACTTTGATATGCGTAAAATGTCGGTGAACCTGTGGCGAAACGCTGCCGGTGAAACTCGTGAAATCTGTAGCTTTCCTCCGGCAAAACGTGATTTTTACTGGCGTGCCAGCATTGCTTCCATTGCGGCAAATGGTGAGTTTTCTTTGTTTCCGGGAATGGAAAGGAGCGTGACGCTGCTGGAAGGCGGTGAGATGCTCCTTGAAAGCACTAACCGTTTTAGCCATACCTTAAAACCGCTACAGCCTTTTGCTTTCGCTGCGGATCAGGTGGTAAAAGCGAAACTGACTGAAGGTCAGATGTCGATGGATTTCAACATTATGACGCGCCTTGATGCCTGTAAGGCGAAAGTCAGAATTGCCGATCGCACGTTCACCACTTTTGGCTCACGCGGTGGGGTGGTGTTTGTGATTAGCGGAGCGTGGCAACTGGGCGACAAGCTGTTGACTACCGACCAGGGCGCGTGCTGGTACGACGGAAGGCACACCCTGCGGCTTTTGCAACCGCAAGGCAAACTGCTGTTCAGTGAAATTAACTGGCTGGCAGGCTATTCACCGGATCAAGTTCAGTAATTTCATAGTTACCGGAAAGCAGAGGTTTACAGAGGATTTTATAACCGTCGTGATCAAACCCAGCGGGTGTGCGAATTAACGTTGCAGCCTCTTCCGGCGAATTAACGACCCCCAGCCACAGCCAGTTATGAATAATATGATATTGCGTCATTTCCGGATGCTGTTCTTTCAGCGCCACCGCACCTCGCCATGGCCAACAAACAACCCGCAAACGCTCCAGAGACTGACGCAAACGTAGCGCATGAGCGTCATGGCTCTCTTTACCGCAGCACGCCCCGGCGCAACGTTTTAGCGCCGAACGAAAACAAGCGCGCCCGCGACTTAACGGTTCCAGCCCGAGCAAGCCATAACAAAGTTTTTGTTCATCGGCGATGGTCTGTAATGCTTGTAAAGCCGCACGACGGTTGGCAAACAGGCCGAATAAGTTTGCTGCGGCAGAAAAATCCACGTCTTTGGCATACACCACATCGACACGCTTTTCATTCAGTTGCAGGGCACAGAGCTGGCGATTACGGCGCAAGCGTTTATTAAACAGTGGCTGTTGTTCTTTAATTAATCGCGCTTCAAGGAGTAGCGCACCGATTTCGCCTGCGGTGCAGATCCAGCTAATTCGCCGGGATTGCCGCAGCATGGCGGCTTCATCCGGAGTGCGTAAATGAGAAAGCACCCGGCTGCGGATATTAACGCTTTTGCCGATATAGAGCGGCATGGTGTCACTTTCGCCATGAAACAGATACACCCCTGGTCGGGTGGGTAAGTCATTAAGGAATGAACGTAAATGTTCGGGATATTCGTAGATTGCCGCCGCTTCAAATTCTGGCCGCAGGGAAGTTAAACGCCGTACCACTGTTGACTCCAGGTGCTGGTTATCTATCCAGTGTAACAGGTGGGAAACGATTAAAAAAGAGGCGGGTCGATGACAAAAGTAACACCGCCTGATGCGCTACGCTTATCAGGCCTACTCGCCCCCTGCAATGAATTGAATTTGCGAAGTTTTGTAGGCCGAATAAGGCGTTCACGCCGCATCCGGCATGAACAAAGTACGTTTTTGCGTACAAGCCATTATGTGCAAATTATTACTTTTTCCAGAAATCATCGAAAACGGTAATTGGCGGACGGCGTTTATGTTCGGTTTTCAGATACCAGTTTTCTATTGTTCTGGCGACCTGTTCGGGCACGGCTTTCCCTTCCAGATAGTCATCAATGTTGTCATAAGTGACGCCAAGCGCCACTTCATCCGGCAGGGAAGGGCGGTCATCTTCCAGATCGGCGGTGGGTGCTTTCTTATAGAGATGTTCCGGGCAACCTAATGCCGCCAGTAACTGTTTACCCTGACGCTTGTTCAGACGGTATAGCGGGTTAATGTCAGTACCACCGTCACCGTATTTAGTAAAGAATCCGGTAATGGCTTCTGCCGCATGATCGGTGCCAACCACGACGCCGTTGGTCATGCCTGCAATACTGTATTGCGCTTTCATCCGCTCACGCGCTTTTTCATTGCCGCGAACGAAATCGCTTAATTCAATACCTGCTTCGCGCAGCGCCTGTTCGCTGGCCAATACCGCGCCCTTGATATTCACGGTTAATACGCGATCCGGTTGAATAAAGGCAATGGCGTCCTGACAATCCTGTTCATCAGCCTGAACACCGTAGGGCAGGCGCACGGCAATGAATTGCAGTGCCTCGTTGCCCGTTTCCTGACGAAGCTCGTTAATTGCCATTTGACACAGTTTCCCGGCAAGAGTGGAGTCCTGACCACCACTAATACCAAGTACGAGTGATTTAATGAACGGATAGGTTTGCAGATAGCTTTTCAGAAAATCGATGCTGCGGCGAATTTCCTCTTCGGCATTAATCTGCGGTTTTGCGCCCAGCGCCTTTATTATTTGTTGTTGCAATGTCATTGAACCCCTCCAGACAGAAAAATAAAACTTCCTTAAAGCTAACCCGTTGCTACTGAAACGACAAGCGACAACAGGTTGAATGGCGGTTAAAACGTCATACAGGAATCCTCTGAAAGCGGAGCCGTTTCGTTCACAGGCTTGAAAAAGCCCCCGATGTGTTCCAGGCTTATCTAACACGCTGATAAACAAGAGGACGGAATATGAACAAGAATATGGCAGGAATTCTGGGTGCAGCGGCGGTATTAACCATGCTGGCAGGTTGTACGGCGTATGATCGTACCAAAGACCAGTTTGTACAGCCTGTGGTGAAAGACGTCAAAAAAGGCATGAGCCGGGCGCAGGTTGCACAAATTGCGGGTAAACCTTCGTCTGAAGTGAGCATGATCCATGCTCGTGGTACTTGCCAGACCTATATCCTGGGTCAACGTGATGGTAAAGCAGAAACCTATTTTGTTGCCTTAGATGATACCGGACATGTTATCAACTCTGGCTATCAGACCTGTGCCGAATACGACACCGATCCACAAGCAGCGAAGTAATTTCTTCGCCTGAAAGCTTGAGTTACACCGGAAACCGGCCATTGCGCCGGTTTTTTTTGCCCCGTGTTCTTATTTATTGTCGCGAATTATTTAACCGAAATGTGAAGGAGGTCATAACAACAGGTCAAGGAGAGACAATTTGCATGGTCAAAGAAATACTATCGTTCAGGTCAATACCGTATACTCTTTTCAGCCACCAAAAAAAGTCATGTTGGTTTCGCAAGTTACCCAGAGCATGGAAGCAGGTGAAGGCTTGCGGAGTGTCTGGCTGACAGATAATCGTTGATGAGGGCAGTTTTATGGAAAAGAAACACATTTATCTGTTTTGTTCTGCGGGCATGTCTACCTCTTTACTGGTATCAAAAATGCGCGCACAGGCAGAAAAATATGAAGTTCCGGTCATTATTGAAGCATTTCCGGAAACACTGGCGGGTGAAAAAGGTCAGAATGCCGATGTCGTGTTATTAGGGCCGCAGATTGCTTATATGTTGCCCGAAATCCAGCGTTTGTTACCCAACAAACCCGTTGAAGTCATTGATTCACTGTTATATGGCAAAGTCGATGGTTTAGGCGTGCTTAAGGCTGCAGTTGCAGCAATTAAAAAAGCCGCAGCAAATTAATTTTTAAATTTTTCCGTCAAAGAGTTATTTCATAAATCTATACCGCAATACTTTAATTGCGGTTTTTAAGGGTATTTTTCTATGAGTAATGTTATTGCATCGCTTGAAAAGGTACTCCTCCCTTTTGCAGTCAAAATAGGAAAACAGCCACACGTTAATGCAATCAAAAACGGTTTTATTCGCTTAATGCCGTTAACCCTTGCGGGGGCCATGTTTGTATTAATCAATAACGTTTTTCTGAGCTTTGGGGAGGGGGCGTTTTTTTACTCCTTAGGTATTCGCCTCGACGCTTCAACCATTGAAACACTTAATGGCCTGAAAGGTATTGGCGGAAACGTATACAACGGAACATTAGGGATTATGTCTTTAATGGCACCGTTTTTTATCGGTATGGCGCTGGCAGAAGAGCGTAAAGTCGATGCGCTCGCGGCAGGGTTGTTATCCGTTGCGGCATTTATGACCGTCACGCCTTATAGTGTCGATGAAGCTTATGCGGTCGGCGCTAATTGGTTAGGTGGCGCGAATATCATCTCCGGGATTATTATCGGGCTGGTGGTGGCAGAAATGTTTACCTTTATTGTCCACCGCAACTGGGTGATTAAATTACCCGACAGTGTACCGACATCGGTCTCACGTTCTTTCTCAGCATTAATTCCCGGCTTTATTATTCTTTCTGTGATGGGGATTATTGCCTGGGCGCTGAAGGTAATGACTCTAACTTATTGATAGTGTTTTATGTTCAGATAATGCCCGATGACTTTGTCATGCAGCTCCACCGAT
>NZ_SZVK01000028.1:0-52527 GCF_005280595.1 Escherichia sp. MR
GACTGCCACTGACTGCCGGACAGTACCAGTTCCGCCCCGGTTCCGGTCAGTCTCTGAATGGCGGAGGCCAGGAGCGGCGGCAGTACGCCGCCGTGACGGTTGATAAGTAACGTCGCCAGCCGGGGCGCATCCAGCCGCACGTAAATGCTGATCCAGCCCGGATAGTTCGGATTTCGCTGGTCAACATCCGTCTCTTCCGGCCAGCCCTGCGCCAGCAGCAGGTTACGGGCGTGACGACAAATCAGTGCGTTCAGCGTGCTGTTTTCGTTCATGATTAAGCGTTCTCCCTGTATCGCCGCCCGCAGGGCAGGCGGCGATAACATCAGTTGTTTTCGTGTGTGTTGTTTTTCAGCAGGGTGCGGGCCTGATTAACCACCGCCTGACGGCGGGTAACGCATTCCGGGACGGCGAGGCCGTTATCACGGGCGGCCCACTCACGTTTCCACAGTGCCTGTTCAGCGGTCTGAATCAGGGACGCCAGCAGTTCAGCAGGGACGGTCACCTGGCGGTTTTCGCTCACGTTGCTGATAATCTCCATCACCGCGGCGGAAGAAATACCGGATTCAGTCCGCTGGTCTTCCGGGATGTCCTCCATGCGCGCCAGGACGGTCCTGATTTCATGATCGGTCAGAGAAATTTCCATACCGTCAGCCAGTGCCTGAATCTCTTCCGGAGACCAGATAACCAGCATCAGTGGCGTGTCTCCCGGATACTTTGCTGCCAGCTCCCGGCACAGCGTTTCGCATGTTCCGTACATTCTCGTCTCCTTCTCAGTCTTTAAAGCACGCATCCAGTTCCAGAATTTCGGTATATGCCTCCATCAGGAGGCGGTTTGCGCGAAACAGCGTCTGACGCACCAGACGTTCCGGCAGGGTGTCGGCATTAAAGCTGTACCGCTGCTCCATCTCATTCATGGTTGTACGCAGGTCGCACATGGCATTGGCCACCTCCGCCACCTCGGCGCGCAGTTTTTCGTGTCCGGCATAGTTCATTTACGCAGCCTCCGGTTCAAACCAGTCATCATTCGCGGCCCCCTGCTGCATGGCCCGTTGCACGGCGGCCAGTCGTTGCTGTCCGGCACGGTGATACTGTTCAAGCAGCTCGATACCGATATACCGGCGTCCGGACTGAAGGGCGGCGACGCAGGTTGAGCCGCTGCCTGCAAACGGGTCCAGCACAATCGCGTTCGGATGTGTGAAGCTCTCAATCAGTGGTTGCAGGCTGGTAACAGGCTTTTCCGTCGGGTGATGGCGGTTGCCTGAATATTTCCAGCCCAGCACGTCCGGCAGCGGGTTTTGTGGCAGACGTGGACGGCCTTTTGCCAGGATATAGGCGCATTCGTGGCGATAGCCCACATATGCGGCCTTCGATGTGTAGTTTTTGGTGAAGACGAGATGCCCTACAACGCTGAATCCGGCGCGTTTCCAGGCTGCCATAAAGCGGTCAATACGGTTCCAGCCATAGAAGCTCACCATCAGCGCGTCTTTTTTCAGCACGCGGTACATCTCATTACAGGCCGGTTGCAGCCATTCGTCGGTTTTATCGCCAGCAATGGTGCGCCCGGAACGGTCACGGAAACCGACGAGATACGGCGGGTCGGTGAGGATGAAATCGACAGCATTGTCCGGAAACGTGGCCATAACTCGCACGCAGTCACCCAGGATAAAACGGGACATAGAAGCCTCCTTCTCTTACAGAGGGCACCGGGAGGGCACCCCTGTGGTGCCCGTTCCCCGCTGCCTGTGGGCTGTTCACCGCGTCCGGTAACGGGTCAGGCCGACCGTGGAATACCGCAGCCGTCGTCTGTTTGACGGCAAGGCTATGCCGCGAAAGCGGCTTGAAGGGCGTTCATCAGAAAGGGCGACGGGCTGGCGTACACTGTCACTGACGCCAGCCGGGAGCGGTAAAAGCGTCCGTCCCGTGCCCGCCGGACGCGGGACACTGACCACAGGCAGCGTTTATGCCGCGCCGCGTCAGCCGGCGCAGTAAAAAGAGGAGCACGGCGACATCCTTTGTCGGAAAAGAAACGGGCGGTTGCCCGCCCGTCTCCGTCAGAATTCATCCACCGTAATGCGCCACCTTGTCGACAATCCACGCAGGTCCGGTGACTTCCGGCAGCTCATCGTCATCTGTCGGGGAAGACCATTCCAGTTCCCCCCACAGGACATCAACAAGCTCTCCACGCTCATATCGCTGCCAGCCACAGAAATTGCAGCCCTGCTCGGTATACCAGTGCTCCAGTGTGCAACTGAAACGGCGGCTTAATTCTGCAATAACGTCGCTTTCCGGCTGACACCACGGCGTGTCGAAATCAACCTGAATGAAGTTGTCTCCCTGACTGCGGATATTCAGGTCATACCCACAAGGCCACTTCACGCCATACCGTTCGGTATACCAGTGATACGCAGAAGGAACACCATTCAGAACACCACCGTTAAAGCCATTCACTTCAACATCCAGGCGGGTGGGCAGAACCGTCAGCAGGTCAAACGGCATGGTTTTTTCCGGCAGTACATTGTCACACAGACGGTTCCACCACACCGATACATCCTCGTTACTCCAGAAGCCACACCAGTCACCTCTTTTGGCGGTGAAATGCACGGTGATGGTTTCCCTGACCTCATCCGGTAATCCTTCCCAGCGACGCTGGCCAGTACCACTCTGCAGCCAGAGTTCATGCAGCATCAGGCAGTTTTGTTCATCCAGTAGCACACCGTTCTGCAGGTGTGTCAGCCAGCGGGTGAACGCGATATTCTCCGGCGATACAACACCACATCCGGCAGCCGTCACTCCGGGGCACGGTTCAAACTGCACATCTTCAGTGGTCTGCAGAAGTCCGGCACTTCCGGCCAGAAACAGCTGAATACCTTCATTTGTGGCGCGGCGATAAAACGGTGTGACTGCACCGCTGGCCAGTCGTTTAATCTCAGCAATCTGTGCCGGTTCACCAGAAAAATGCATACGATTTGAGCACCAGTTTGGCATGGGAATTCTCCTCTCACTTCTGCTTCAGCAGAGAGCACCGGGAGGGCGCCCCTGTGGCGCCCGTTCCCCGCGGCCTGTGGGCTGTTCACCGCGTCCGGTAACGGGTCAGGCCGACCGTGGAATACCGCAGCCGTCGTCTGTTTGACGGCGAGGATATGCCGCGAAAGCGGCTTGAAGGGCGTTCATCAGAAAAGGGCGACGGGCTGGCGTACACTGCCACCGACGCCAGCCGGGAGCGGTAAAAGCGCCCGTCCCGTGCCCGGCCGGACGCGGGATACTGACCACAGGCAGCGTTCCTGCCGCGCCGCGTCAGCCGGCGCAGTAAAAAGAGGAGCCCGGCGACATCCTTTGTCGGAAAAGAAAAAAGGACGCAACAGCGTCCTTTAACAGAGTTCAGTTCTTATTCATCATCCGGAAACAAGTTCTTAATGTTGTTTCTTGTTTCCAGGAGATTCTGATCGACTGGAGCAGATATTTCTTGCGTAGCAGAATCAACCGCAGGCAGGATCGCTTTTGCATTATTACCAGCAGACTGCAGAAATGCCTCCAGCAAACGAACGACTTCACCATTTTCCTGTTGTGGTAGCGTACTACTGATAATTCGTTGAATATCCTGCATAGACGTGCTGTCTGTCAGGAATTCAGCTATCAGGAACGGCAATCGTTCATCCTGCTTCATCAATGCAGCACCACACAACATCATGGCCCGCATTGCCCGACCACGTTCTTTCTGAGGCAATTTTTCAAGAAACCTGTCGGCCACCCGATCAGCTGCATTTCGTTCCGGATAAATATAAAAAGAGCACTTACGATTATCAGCCATACTCATCCCTTCATTGCCATCATTCCCAACACCAGATCGAACTGAGGATTGTCACTGACAAAGAAACGGTTATCACCCACTCCTGTCGCTTTTTTTACTGCCCCAGCCACAAGGCTGGCACCACCGCCAACAACCATAACATGAGTAAAACCAGCAAAGCGTCCTACTGAATCCGCCACACGATGCTGCAGTTTTTTTTCCCGGTCACGTAATACTGTCAGGATCCGCTCACGCTGTTCTGCATTCGGGATATAACGGGTCAGGAATTCATTGTCATCCCGGCCCTGGATTAGACGATCTGCAAAATAAGAACTGGTTCGTGTACTCACATTCACATCCATCGCATGCTTAACTGCTTCAGTAATGATGGAGACGCCAGTCTTGGGGTCACAATAGGTTTTTGTGAAACCTGACATTTTGCTGCGCACATGTGCAATATCAAGGGTCGTTCCACCGATATCAACAATCAACAGCGACTCCAGATCATTCAGATCTTTCAGCACGTCAAAACCGGCAGGCACGGACTCAGGCAAGACACTGACTTTACGAATGGTAAAGTTTTCACGCCCCTGAACTGTTACAGTTCGCCGGACATTATTTTTCTTACGTTCGATATTAGCCAGATTTGGCTGATCGTTCTCATCCAGATACTCACCTAAAGGTAAAGTCACAACAATATCAACAGGTTGTGGAGCAATACCTGACTGCATCAACGCATGATGAATAGCAACCACATTAACGTCGCTGTACTGATAACGCGTTTCTGTGGTGCGCACTGCATCCGGACTCAATTGATCAAAGCTGTATTTTTCTCCATCAATCTCATAGTTTGCGGAAGCGGGTACAGTGGCATCAGTCAGTCCCTGCAGCGTCATAGACCATTCCGGCTTAAAACTATTCGGACTAATTAACGTTTTCACTGCACCGTCTTCAACCCAGGCCAGTTTGATGTTGGTAGAGCCGTCGTCTACAAAGATACGCATCTAGAACCTCACATAAATAAAATGGATTTTTTTAGAAAAATACGAGATCAAAAACGATTATCACCTAAAACAACGTATCGGTAAAGACCTGATATCGGCCACAAATGGAAAAATAAAGAAAAACACAGACAAAAACCGACTCCAACAGCACAAAAGAGAACAAACAAGAACAAATAAAGATAAACACTGATGAAATCCAGAAAAAACTCAAAGCTTCATATACAATGTCAGTAATTCATCCTCTGACGCCACCACTACCTCCAGCCAAAATGAGCGGGTAAGATATCCGGAGCCTTATAGTCAGGAGGCTTCTACAGGAAAGCTGATGAGGAAGAGAATGCGAACGATCACCACACGTGAACAGTTATTAGTGAACGGAAAAGTCAGGGAACGGATTGCCACACATATCGTGACAGGCGCTCACGGGTATGAAACGCTTTGCACAAGTGGTTATAACTTACAATACAATAAGGAACGGGTACTGATTGAAAACTGCGAAAAGGTGGCTGATGGAGAACTGCCTGTCACCTGCCACACCTGTTTCTCTATATGGCAGGATGTACACCGGTTCAAACCTGGTGACTTTGACACAGAATCAGGAAAGGGAAATTTCACTGATACGGAGCTCACGAAAATCACAATTGGACAAGAAAAAACGCCGAATGCGTGTTGATGTCCTTTAAGGGGTCAGTTTGGATATGGGAAAATTTTGTACGTTAAGCGCATTATTTAACCAATAGAGATGCGTAACGGATTGATTTTGCGTCAACGGCTATCGCTTTTAAATTATCGCCATTGCGGTATTGCATTCAGGTTATCCGATTGAGTTCAAATCGGGGTTTGAGGGCCAACCGTACGAAAATGTACGGTAAGAGGAAAATTATCGTCTAAAAATCGATTAGTAGACAATGCCGTCCGTTAAGTGCCAATTTTCGATTAAAAAGACACCGTTTTGATGGCGTTTTTCTATGTCCATTATGTCTTGATATATCATACAGTTACTTCACTAACGTACGTTTTCGTTCCATTGGACTTCAGACCCCGAGAACAGCAACGAACACGTGAAGCGGTGAGCGACCATTACGCATAGTGCCCCAGTCAACCTGCATCTGTCGTCCGGGTTCAGTTTCGAACCGAACGGCAGGCTCCTGCTCCTGAGGAACCGAGAGAGAACGAATGAACGCCCTGAGAATGGTCATTCCGCCACGATATCCCTGGTCTCTGATCTCGCGAGCGATTACCGTTGCCGGGATTTTGTAAGGATGAGCATCGGCGATGCGTTGACGAATATAATCCCGGTATTCATCCAGGAGTGAAGCAACAGCAGGTCGCGGTGTATATTTTGGCGGCTCAGATTTTGCCTGCAAATAACGTTTAACGGTATTGCGGGAGATCCCCAGTTCTCTGGCAATCGCCCGGCTACTCATTCCCTGCTTGTGCAGGATTTTAATTTCCATAACTGTCTCAAAAGTGACCATAAGCTCTCCTGAATCAGGAGAGCAGATTACCCCCTGGATCTGATTTCAGGCGTTGGGTGTGGATCACTATTGCACCGTTCGTGACATTTAGTCTCACATGAGTTAGTTAGAAGGATCTAGGTATCTATGGTTCATAAGAAAATCTTCTGTTTGCAACATACACTCATTCAATAAGCATTCAACTGAAGTAACTGTTTTTTTCAATCCTTCGAGCTTCACATTTTTCCCGGCATCGCTAAGGCTGCACTCACCATGAGCTATTTTATTTCTCTTGTTTTTCACTTCAAGTATTAGTGTGGAATTAATATTATACTTAAATATGATCCCATACTTTTTAAATATCTCACGAATAGCTTTTACGTCTAAGTTACCAGAGAAAACGTTTTTCTTATTTTGGTATTGACTGAAAGATGGAAGTTTTAAATTAAAATCAGCTATGTTTTTAATAGCAAAGTTACGTTTTTTTTCACTTACTGCTGGCAAATAATATTCAATGATCATGTTCTTTATGTTTGGCGTTACTTTTTTATATTCACATACAGACACCTCCTCATGAATTCGTTCAAGTATTGAGTAAATGACAGCTTCAATATTATTGTATAACGCTATATACAAGCTTGCTTTTAATATCAATATAATATCTACATTGCCATTAGCTTTAGATAGTTTATCTATGTGTTCATATAAACGGTTTACATCACTAAACCGCTCTGTAAAGTCAGCCTTCACCGCATTCATGGATTACACCGCCATTTCTAATAATTTATCCCTGACGAATTCAATTCGCTTTCTTAAAATGTCATTAGAATGTGTTCTATATTGCCCAGTAACAGCCTTATGGAACTCTTTGTTAGACAAAAGAATAGATGAATCAACTTTTTCCGTTAACTGAAGGTTTGGTTTTTCCTCTAGCGCCAAGTGAGTACCAACGGATATAGCCTCAAAAAATATTCTAGAAACTTCTTGAGAGTTTCTTTTTGAAAAACCATTTTTAAAATTATTCACGACAAAAGAGACCATACGATTAAAATCTTTCTCTTTTTTCGCTTTCTCTTGCTCATCAAATGCATTTGTTTTTGATGACATATAATCATCTAGTGCATTAGTAACGCTACGAGAAAAAGCCGAGAACTTAGGGTATGAATCGACCAAGGCAAAAAATCTAAGAATTAACTCTTCATGTTCCTGGCGTTTGGCTACTGTTTTTGCTAACGGAATGGCCCTTATGAACTCATCATTTTTAGCACATGTTTTATAAATGAAATCAGTGAAAGCTCCTCGGTAAACACCTTTCCTTGTTTCCATATTTCTAAGAATATCACTACCTTTGTTGATTCGTTCAAAAAGATCATTCTTTACTTCATCATTCGCGGACTCGGAAAGAACAAAGACAGCAATTGTTGTATTTTTAAATTTTCTTTTCCTTGATATATCAAAATCTTCAAACGTCATTCCATTTAATTTGGTGACTTTATCAAGGTTACATAACTTAAGGTTTTCATTCAAGAAAGCGTTAAGCGTTCTAATCCTCTGGGAACCATCCACAATTTCCAGCCTTCCATTGCTATTCTCAGCAACAAAAATTGGTGGGACTGGTAATCCAAGAACTATTGACTCAATCAACTTTGATTGACGTGACTCACTCCACACAAAATCTCTTTGATATTCAGGAACATAAATCTCATTATCTTCCTTATCGATACCTG
This sequence comes from Escherichia sp. MR, assembly GCF_005280595.1. NCBI lineage: Bacteria > Pseudomonadati > Pseudomonadota > Gammaproteobacteria > Enterobacterales > Enterobacteriaceae > Escherichia > Escherichia sp. MR. The sequence goes on from NZ_SZVK01000028.1 coordinate 7,976, forward strand.
TGGAATACTTATTCACCAATAATTCAATAGTGTAATCTTTACTGTCATAGGCTACAGTTTTCTTTAGCTCAATAATTTGGTTCTCTAAATCATTCATAACAACTCTTTTTCCCTCTAAAATACATAGCTCGGCTAATACCTAATTCAAGCCATAGTTCTCCAATAGAAGGCCACCTCTTTACTTTTGTCCCTCAGATTCGTTGAAGAGTCAACTGAACACAGGCTTTAAACGCGACACTTATCGGAGTGACATATTACCCTACTTTTAGCAATACCTATAACTTCTTTCTGGGGTTCTTCGCCGGAACCACGGCAGCCTGGCGGCTGCAAATCGGGGTGTGGCAGAATATGAACCTTCAGAGTAACCATCCAGAATGAGTCCCCATGTCACACAACCTGGAACACCAGAAAGTCCACACCAGAATGGTGAAAGAGGTTCTGAAAGCCGTCGCCAGAGCCAATAATCACCCTTATCAGTCCGTATTTGCAGACTTTATCACCGGTCATCCCTCCTGCACGGTCTGTTTCTGGAAAACCTTTCACAAAATGTACCCGGATTCACCATACGAATACGTCACGTTCTGCCATACCTGCCGTCGTTTTGATTTATACGAAACATAAGCGGAGATGAAGGCGGATGACCCGAAGTGGTGGTGATTTTCAGCCCCGACCGCTGAAACGCCTGTTCACAGCCAACCAGTGCTGGACGTCCTTCCTAGATGCGGGCGGTCTGCGCGATATCGAGGTTGAGGCTGTCACCAAAATGTTGGCCTGCGGCACGCGGATACTGGGGGCGGTTTGGGAAACGGAAATTATTGTACGTTAGGAGCATTTTTTAATCGATACTGATAAGAAACTGATTGATTTATCGTAATAAGCTATCGCCTTTAAGTTATTGCTTTTCTCTTATCGCATTTAGGTTATCTCATTTCCCTAAAGGTCTGCCAAAGACCGTATAGCGTTGGAGTACACCCTATCGCGATAGGTAAATCTGTTCAAAAAACAGACTTACCGTACAATAATTCACTATATCCAAACTGACCCCTATGAGATCACTCTTTATATCTCGCATCAGAATGTCCCCTATTGCTATAGGTAAGCCTGTATCAATTCAGGCTTACCGTCCTACTGTCAGATTTCTTCTGATTCTTCCTCGAACCAATCACGCTCAGTATCGGATACTACGCTAATGACTTCAAAATCCTCATTGATAAAATTCCATTTTTCACTGCGCCATGACAACCGAACTTTGGCCTCAACTTCGAATTCCGTACCGGAGTAAACATGGTCTGGTAGCTGGTCGCCCTGGTAAAGGAATGCAACTTCCAAATGCAAAATACCCTTTGTATCATCGTAAAATGCATCTGTAATCTCTAGGTCTTCAATGGTAAAACCATCTGCATTGGTAGTTGCGATCAAGTCTGATAACTCTTCCTCTACAGCTATTTCAAGAGAAGGGTAGGGACCGTCGGTACAACTGCCGTATAAGTTATAAATGACATCTTTGAAATCAGAATCACCAAAAGCAGCTATCAACAAGCGAGATTCCAACGGTGTTTTTTTTGCAACCTGAATAAGTTCATGGTAACTCGAAAAATTCGAATTTTGAGCAATAAGCTCTAACGCTTGGACTTGCGTGAGTGCAGTATTAGAGCGCACCATTTTTTTTGCTTTGGTTTTGATAATGTTAATACAAGAATATTTTGACATGGCTGTTCTCCAAATTTCAGACGCTTTTAGAACCGATAGCCTGCTAACCGGACTCTGAGCGTCACAAATGTGGCGAGCCAAGTATGATGTAGGTAAAACCTAATAAAGATGGGCTATTGCTTTGCGAGACAGGCGCCAGGTGACCATCACCACCTAGCGTTATAGTGGCAAGATCAGCTGATTAAGTCAAATTGAGAAACAACACTCAGCCTGGTTAGAAAACTGGCTTACCGTACAATAATTTCCGTTCTCCAGACTGCCCCCTATCAGTGCTCGCCCCAATGTTTCTTCGTCATGATTCACAACTGATTCCATACAGCCTCTATGGCCACTTCTGTGCAGTATGCAATACGCGCAGGATATACACTTTTCCCCACTGGCTGTCGACCTCATAAACCAGAACAAAATGCGGGTGAATAACCAGTTCCCGGGTACCTTCCACACGACCGTTGCGGCCTTTATACGGCTGCCCGGCCAGGCTGCTGGCTGAATAACCAATCCGTTCGTCCAGTTCAATGGCGGCCATCAGGTTCTGCTCCGCAATGTACTCACGAATGCGCTTCCTGTCCTGGCTGGCCAGCATGGTCCAGAATATCTCCATCATTTACCGGCGACCTTCCTGCTCATTTCATCCCGCCATGCAGCGGCAGAAGATTCGACCATGTCATGGGGAAGCACATCGCCGCGCTCGAGTTGCTGACGTCCTGCCGCAACCTGGTCACGGAACCAGGTATTATGCTGCCGTTCAACAGTCTGGCGCATAAAATCCCGGATTAACTGAGAGGCATTACGGTCCATGCTTTTTGCAGCGGCCATAAAAGCATCCTTCAGTTCAGCGTCGATTCTTAAACTCATATTAATCTGTGCCATTTATCACCTCGTCATTACTACGTATATACACAGTATATAATGATTCAGATATTGTCACCAGGATATGCCGCGCCAGCGGCATGGAAGGCGGCACGCTGTGGTTACATGTGATACCGGAGTAAAACCGCCGAAGCCCGGCGTAAGCCGGTACTGATTGATAGATTTCACCTTACCCATCCCCAGCCCTGCCAGACCATACCTGCTTTCAGCCATGAGAGAGCTTCTGTGCGCGGTCGGAGTGGTCCCGACGAGGGTTTACCCGAAGTCGGGGCGTATCTCCGCGTTAGCGGGCCGTGAGGGCCGCTTACGAGCGTGTACTGAGAACTTCCAGCGAGAAGACTGACAGCGATGAGAATGTAGTTACAACATTCATAATTAAAAGCGATGTTGTTCCCGCCCTTTGGGCGGGGGCGGCCTCGCTTTTCAGTTATGAGGGAGGGGCACTGTGGTTTCGGTTCTGCGTTGGACCGGGGTTTTTCCGGGGTCTGTTTTTGCATGTTGTAACTAAATTGGCTCCGGTCGGGGCCCGCCGCTTGCGGTGGGAGGTGCATATCTGTCTGTCCACAGGACAGACACTGAATAGGTTTTCTTTTTAAATGAATGTAATTAGGTAGTTTAAAGGAGATATAAACTGGTGTTTAAAAGATACATTGCACCCTGTAAGGCTGTCGGCTGGCGCTTTATAGCATGAACGGTTGTAACCTTATGGGGAAGTCCCTTGCAGTTAAATGTGGATAAGCAAAATTCCCCGTCGCTGAGGCGCATTTTGTATTAAAAACAGGGGGAACCGGATGCTCCAGAAGGTGGATGGTGAGGTTGTTTTTTGTATGTGGTGCTGATTTTTTGTGCACTGACGGGCTTCAGGCGTGCGAATGCCTCCGGCGCGGGCCGGATTATTCTGAGGAGGTCACTTTCAGGGAGAAGCTGTGGCCAGCCGGCTGTAATTACGGTTACGTGACAGAATCATGCGCTCTTTCACACGACGCTCCACTTCGCGTTTTACCGCCTCACGATTGGCAGTGAATCGCCCTTCCGCGATTTCGCGCGTCAGCTGCCGTTTCACCAGGGTGACAATATCCTGACGTTCCCTGTCCGCATCACGACGCGCACGGGCACGTTTTATTCCACGGGACTTAAGCTCTGTCTGGTAACTGCGGAAACGCTCACGCACAAAACGCCAGGCTTTCGCTATCAGCTCATCCATACCCAGGGTATCCAGCCCCTGCTTTTTGCGCTGTCTGTTTTCCCATTCAACACGACTGCGGCGCGCAGCTGCCACTGCATCCTCAGACACATCAAGGGCAGCAAACAGAGCCGGTGTGAACGTGATGTCGGTCGGAATGTAGCACCCGATAAGCGGGTCATATTCCGTCTGGTAGGTAATCAGTCCCAGCTCTGACAGGAACGTCAGGGCCCGGGTGGCACGGGTGATGGAGAGTTTTCCTGCACCGGACTCTGTCGCCAGTCCACACTCAATGGCCAGTGTGGTGATGGAACACTGGACGCGGTTGGCCAGCGGGTCATAGTGGAAACACAGCCCCTGCAGCAGCGCATCAATAGCCCGTCGACGCAGCACCGGTGGCATGCGCCGACGCAGACCACGGGAACGGGCATGCGCCACATGAATGGCGAAATCAAAACGGGAGGTGAAGCCCACCGCCTTTTCCATCAGTTTTTCGCAGAACTTCAGCGTTCCGGCACCTTTACGGGGTGTAAACACCGGATTCGGGTTCTTTACCTGGCGGTAATACGTTTGTTGAAGATCAGTCACACCATCCTGCACTTACAATGCGCAGAAGGAGTGAGCACAGAAAGAAGTCTTGAACTTTTCCGGGCATATAACTATACTCCCCGCATAGCTGAATTGTTGGCTATACGGTTTTTAGATGGCCCCGGTAATCTTTCTGTACTCGCCAAAGTTAGAGAAGATTATCGGGGTTTTCGCTTTTCTGGCTCCTGTACATCCACATCAGAACCAGTTCCTTGCCACCTTACGGCGTGGCCAGCCACAAAATTCCTTAAACGATCAGTAATCTAGCACTAATCTTCTGAACACTCAAGAATGTAAGCCCATCATCACATGCATCGTTTTTGCGCTTCACTTTTTATCAGTGCGGTCAGAACTTCAGCCTGAGTCAGGCCATCTTCATGACACATTTGCATGAGCATGGCCTTATACTTTGGTTCAAGAAATACTTTTACTTCCTTGAACGAAGCTCTTTTACGGGCCACTGATAATCTTTGTTTCTCTGCATCAGAAAGCGGATTCCCCTTTCTGTATGCTCGTTTTGCGCCAGATGAGGAAGTCACTGCATTTTCTGTCTGCGACATCTCGCCTCCTCAATACTTAAACAGGGATCGTTTCGCAGAGGATACTACAGTTTTTTGAAATCAGCGACTTGAGAATTGTGACGAAGATCTGTGTTGGCGCACAAATCAACGGGGATTACTGTCGTTTAATGTGATTTAAACTGTGAAATAGTATGGTTTTCAGTTATAGAAACGCCGGGAGCGGGGAAAACTTGCTTTTTCCCGTTTCCGGGGTTGGACAACTGAGCAACGCGAAGGCGTCAGTGTCCGGAGTTCTGCCACATATCAGTAACTCCCGTACCACCACTCATCCTCGCTTTTTTCCAGAATAATGGTGATACTCCTGACGTCATCCGGCAGTATTTCCCTGCAGAATCTGGCCGGAAGCGTAAACGTGCCCGAAGACAGCCTTACCCCTTCTTCATATGAGTCCGTCAGTTTCAGTCTGATTTTCCGGATTTCTGAATCAAGTTCAGCAATAATAAATTCCTGCTTCCCCCGAACGGCAACCGTCACATAACACCCGGCAGAGCCTGAATCTGTTCGCCTTATCGATAACCGGGTCTTACTTTTATATCTGTGCGGAGCTCTCTGTCTTGTCATGGAAATAAATGCCATTATTGATTTTCGACCTTTCTGTTTTTATGAAATTAATATCATTTAATTTTCCGCCATCAATATTACCAGATAATTTTATTCCCCTGAATTTTCATTACCCCGCGACGGACCAGTTCATCCCGGATACCTCTGGTCAGGACATCACGCCATTCACCGCGCATCTGTGATTTTAAATAATTATTAAATGTCTCTTCTGTTACCGGCATATTACGAACCTCCCGCGCTGCCTGTTGAATTTTGTTTGCCCACCGGATAACGATATCCATGTCGGGTGCAGCCATCTTTACTGATGACGCCTTATCCGGGGAGACGCGACGGCAGCGAATCCCGCGCGCCTGCAGTGTCCGGACAATACCGTCATATCCCTTGTCAGCGGAAACAATATGGTATTCCTTCTCCGGCCCGTAATGGCATACACACTGCCCCAGCTCCAGCACCAGATGAAAATCAACATTGTTCCTGGAGACTTCGCTGACATGCCGGAGTGTGACTTTTACTGCTTCAGGGAAAGCGTTTACTGGCAGTGCCACATTATTCTGTTTCGCGCCGGCAAATATAATTAACTCTGTATATATATTTAAGGCAATTTCTGTCAGATTACTGCAGTTCTCGTAATCAATAAACGCAATCACCTGTTGTTTCTCTGATTTTCCGGTCACTATTTTCTTTTCCCGATTAACAGACTTCACAACCAGATAAAAGAGTCATAAATAACACTTAACATCGCCTGATATTAACAGCCGGGCAACGTGATGTTATTATTTTGCTCTCCTTACTGAATGCATTTGTCCCTGACAGGACAACGTTGACCGTCACATGGCGGTCTTTTTTTATTCACCTGACGCTTTCCTGTCGCAAAAACATCCCCACGGGTATTAACCATGTAATTACTGTGTGTTATCTTTCTTTCCCGCAACCTCCCGGCATTAACCGGTGGTAGCTTCACAGGGTTGATGTACAGAGCATTCATTCAATGCCAGTGATACGTCATGAATGATTTTTGGCCTCCCTTGCTCAGGGGAGGTCTTTTTTTTGCCGTTTTTTCATTATCCCCGCCGCTGGCAGCGTTCAGCTCTCTGTCGGGCAAACTGCTGCCAGTCTGTCCGGGGCGCAACACCGGCAGCCCGTCGCCATGCTTCTGCCGCTTCCATCCAGCGTCCACTGACCTCCAGAATAACGGCCCGGCTTCCGGCACGCTGCCAGCGCCAGACCTGACCGTTCCGTGAACTGTTTCTGAATCCATTCATTTTTGTTTCCCCCCTTTAACCCGTCAGCATTATGGTGTTAAATAATTCAGTGGACCGATTTCCTTTCGGGCATGGAAGTTATTTCCTTTAAGCCTTATTTCCCTGCCTCCTCTCTCTGACGGAGGCTTTTTTATTTCTCATCGAGCACGGCCTGAAGTTCTGCCTTTATCCGGTTCTGGCGGCGGATTTTATCCAGACGCTCTGCCGCATACACTTCCTCCTCCTGAGAAATATGCTCCGTTACATACCCTTCCGTGTCATACCGACAGGCACCGGCTTTCATGGCACACAGATAGCTTTCTGAACGGGTGATGGCCTTCAGCGCCCTGCGCAGTTTTTTATGCGAGAGCGGGATATTCCGCTGCGCCACGTCTTCCAGTAACACGTCCCGGATACCGCAGGCCAGAAGCCGGGGCGTGTCACCGTCAAACAATCCCGGCCACCAGGGTTTCAGGGTATTCACGGCCTCATCCAGCGTGGGCAGGTTCAGATAAATGGACAGCGCCTGTCTGGCCTGCGCTTTTTTTGCCGCCAGCTCTGCTTCCCGGGCTGCTTTCTCGGCCAGCTTCTGCTTTTTCACCTTCCACTTTGGTGGCGTGGTGACATTGATGATGGTTTTCCGGCTGCGGACAGGCGTCTCCCCTTCCGTTTTCCGCTTCAGTGTCAGTACCGGTCGCTTCTGCTCTGTCATGCTGTGTTCTGCCTCTGACGAATCATCCTCTTGCGGCCAAAGATACCACACCCGTCACAGCGCCAGAACGCCCAGCACAGCCAGATGACAGGCGTAGAATACCGGGAAAAAATCCCCGGGCCAGAAACGGGGTAATGATTTTCCTGCACACGACACCAGACCAACGGTCAGCACCGTCATCACAAGACCGGCCACCGCCGCTGCATCACTGGTGGCAAGGTTAAGCGCCGGAATAACAGCCAGCAGGCAGGCGACCAGCGCCAGACGTTCCGCTCTGTCTTCCGCCCGGTACAGCCGGTGGCTGACTGCCAGCATCAGCAGCCCGGCAATGCCGTAACTGGTGCCGGACAAAGGCCCCCACAGGGCCATCAGAAGAATGGCCGCTGCTGTACGCCACCCACTGCGCGTTTCACACCACGTCAGCACCTGTGCCGCCACTGCAAAGGCAAACAGGATATTCCCCTCATACCAGGGAAAGCCGGCCAGATAATATGCGAACTGGGCAATAATTCCCCATCCCCACAGCCGGTTAATGGCCGGTTGCCGGATATGCGCATGACGGGACAGATTCAGCCCCCACACCAGGGCAAACAGCGGAAAGGCTCCTCGCCCGGCCAGAAACATCCATTCCTGCTTCAGCTGGAATATCAGATTGATGTGGTCCAGTACCATCAGCACCAGTGCCACCGTTTTGATGATATCCCGCTGTCCGGGTGACCAGACCAGAAATGACTGCAACCAGGTATCGGTCCGTGCAGCCAGTGAATCGTTACGTGTCGTGTTCGTGTTATCCGTTGTCATCAGTGTTTGTCTTCCTGTATCAGTCTCCGCCCAGGGTTTTCTCTTTCTGCAGGTCACGAACCATATCCCGCTCCATCTGCTGCAGACGCTCCTGCAGCAGATTTTCCCGGGCAACCTCCCGGACCGCTTCCCGTTCCCGTTGTGATTCACGCAGCACACTCTCCGGCAGTGCGGTTTCCCGTTCAGAACTGGCAGTCCGGTCACGTTCCTGCCCGGCAATATCCCTGACAGCCAGCTCTGTTTTGCCGTCCGGCAGGTCAGGTTTGTTCTCTGCCATTTTACGGACAATTTCATCTGCGCGACGTTCCGTTTCACGGCGGATGGCCTCTTCAGCCTGCCGCTGTGCCAGCACCTCTGCCGTGACCGGTTCGCCATTTCCGGCCCCCGGCTGGACGCTGCTGTCCGGGATATCCCCCCACACGCGACCACCGGTGATGGCACCGGGATTCCACGGACGACCTTCACCGGCAATTCTTACCACCACACCGCTGTCGGGATTATCACGGGCAATCCGGACACCATCCTGCATATTATCAGCCAGCAGGCTCTCTCCGTTACGGCTGCCCTGCAGGGCCACGAACTGCGCATCCCCGCGGCCTTTCACCCGTCCTTCACCGCTGAATCCCCGCAGCCCGTTTCCGTCATCCGTGGTCAGTGGGTTCAGCCAGATACCGGCGGACCTGCCGTTACGGTCAAACGCCGGCAGTGCCACATACGGCTGCGGATATTTACGTCCCGGTGCAATAAACCGTGCAGGGCTGTCTCCCCCGGCCAGCCCCGCCTGACGGAGAACGGCACGGCCTGCCGCCACGTCCCGCAGTTCCCGTGCCGTACTGAACAGCCGCTGCGCATTCATGACCTCCCGGTCCGGTTTCGGCTCAAACACATCGTGGGCTGTTCCTTTCTGTACGGCATTGTTAATGGCATCCGTCCAGCCCTGACGGTTATCGGTGTACACCTGCACATGCTGCTTCATACGCGACAGGGCCACGTAGGCTGACTCAAAGCCTGCCATCAGTTTCCGGTTACCTTCCGTGCCTTCAAGCGCAATGGCAAAGGTTTCACTTGTCCCCTGCGCACCGTGGGCGGTGATGGCATAGGCCAGGTCAATATGTTGCTCTGCCCGCTCCTGACCGGGGCGAATCACCCGGGTCTGCTGTCCGTCCGACAGCGTGACACTGTCACCGGAAACCGCTGTCACCGTCCAGACGCTGTTGGCCACATAACCGCGCTCCCGGTCACTCTTCGTGAAGCGCATCCGGTCACCGGTTCCCACCCGGATTTTGTCTGGTGTGTACAGTGTGACACCTTCAGCCACCGCCTCCCGGGGCGAAATCAGCCGCGTGTTACCTTCCGCATCCTCCAGGGTTATCAGCCCGTCATCCTTGCTGATACCGGCAATCCGGTGATACACACTATCCACCAGGGCAAGGGCATCCGGGTTATTCTCCCAGGTGGAGAGACGACGCAGTTCTCCGTCACGTATATTCGCTGTGTTCAGGACAGGCACCATGACCTGCTCTTTGCCCAGCTCACCGGCCTTTTCCCGTGCATCATGAATCATGCTGTTCAGTACGCGCCGGTCCTCATTCAGGTGCGTGACAATCAGCGTCTGCTCCCGTGCTTCCGGTGTCCTGCCGGTATAGTCGCGGACAATGGCCTCATACAGTGTCATGGGGATATCCGGGAAAGCCTCGCCTTTCAGCATCGCCTTCTGCTGCGCTTCTGCCAGTTTCGCTTCCTGGCTGTGACTGAACTCCGTCACGGAGTGCTCCGGTGCCCATGCGCCCTCCTGACGGGGAACCTGAGACGGTTTCACACTCTCAAGCCCGGACAGTGCCCTTTCCACATCCCGGTTAATCAGGCTGTATACCGCCTCCCGCAGTTCCGGCGTCTGACGCACAATCTCCTTCATGATGACCACATCGGCAGCACTGCGCGTCTGCTGCAGACGGAAAGGCTGACCGGGCGCGATGGCCTGCAGCTGGTCCGTGTCACCACTGGCCACGGCACGACCGCCACCGGCCGCAATCAGGGCGTATGCCCGTGCCATATCGGTATTGCCCACCATTGAGCTCTCATCGAGCAGGAACAGCGTGTTGCTGAAATCCGGCGTTTCTCCGCTGCGCTGCTGCAGCTGCGTGTCATGCAGAAAGGACGCCAGCGTCTGTGCATCCACGCCGGCGCTGCGCATCTCACCGACCGCACGGTGCGTGGGCCCCAGCCCCACAACTCGGGGACGCTCACTCGCCGGCAGCATGTTCACGGCTGACATCACCGCCCGGAACTGTGTGGTCTTACCCACACCGGCATAACCCTGTACCACCGTGAAACGGTCGGACGTTTCCAGTATCATACGGGTGGCGGCACGCTGTCCCGACGTTAACGTCTCCATGAGTTCGCCGGGTACTCTCTCCATCAACGGCGTGACCGCCTCCTTACCTTCGAGAATATGGCGAAGAATGCTTTTTTCAGCCTCATACGACGCACGGGAAACCAGCAGGTCTGTGCCATAACCTTTTGCCACATCCACATGCAGTAAATCGCCCCGTTTTATCTGCGCATCGATTTCCCGCCCCAGGTCAGCAAAACTGGTTCCTTCTGCAGCAAACGACTTTGCCTCTGTCAGCAGGTCCACATGGCTGAAGGCCAGGTTTTTACTTTCCACCACCGGAAGGGCAAGATGAATGGCCTGCTGTGCCGGCGTGTGAAGTGCGGACTTCTGATGACTGATAGCCGTTTCCAGCGATGTCTCACCGGCCCGCGTCTTTATCTGCTCAGAAACCACCGTAAAGGAGGGATGGCGGGCAAGTTTTTCCGCAGTACGGGTTTCATCCAGTGAGGAATACAGCCGGACATCACGACCGCTGCGGGCCAGACCGTTCAGGGTGGCATTGTCCATTGCCATCTGTGTGACGGAGGCAAAAACCGTCGCACTGTCGCTGACGGAATGCCCGGGTGTTTCCACCCAGCCGCTCTCCAGCTTCAGTGCCGTGAACGGTGAATCCCCCACAGGCAGGGTGGCCGGTTCAGCCCGTCCCGGCACAACAACCGTCATCGCGTCCTCACTGACGGATGCCACCTGCAGGCGGTCACCGCCGGAGACGCGGAGTCCGGGGATTTTTCCCGTCACCCTCAGACGCTCGCCGTCTGCCACCGGCATTTTTTCCTGCCGGAACAGCGACCAGCTGCTGTCCAGAGAAGAAATACGCACCACCTGCGTTTCACCCTGCGCATCCCGCAGGGTCAGGCTGTGACTCTGCGCCGTCACCCGGTCGATAACATAGCGGTCATGACTGCGTGTCTCCGGGTTCCACTGCTCCATCACCATTCCCGGGCGGTACATATCCCGCAGATAACGACTCCGGCTGTCCAGCCAGACCGGTGACAGGGCGGTCATGGTTACCTCCGGGTGTCCGAGCACGCCCTGTGTTTTCAGCTCACTGCGAATGGCCTGTGTCAGTATGGCCTGTTCCCGTACCCCGCTGACCTGTGCCACGCTCTCTTCTCCGGCTTTCACGCTGGCCGCAAAGTCCCCGGCCAGCCGGGCATAGCGGACATTACGGTCTGGTTCACTGATGATGGTTGCCGGTCGTTGCTCTCCGCCCTGCCAGCGATATATGTTCACCCCGGCATCCTTCATGGCCATCAGCGCACTGCCTGTACCGGTTCGCTGCCCGCTGTCGGTTATCAGGATCTGTACGTTATGACGTGCGGCACCGTCCAGCAGGGTTAACGTCTCTTTCAGGGAGAGTTTTTCACCCTGGTCGACAATAACTGTACTGCCTGGTGTGAAGGCCATGCCTTCCAGCAACTGACGACGCCCGGTTATCAGTTCACCGGACAGCCGTTCATCCTGCTTCAGGTTCATCTGTGAGCGACGGTCAGCAGCGATAATCTGCACCTCCCGCCCCTGCTCCCGGGCCATCATTGCCAGTTCAGCCACCCGCTCACGCTGCCCGGCTGCGCCACCCTGCCCGGACACAATAGCCAGCGGCGGACGATCCTGTGCCAGAACACTGACCGCATCGCTGTAACCGGCAGTCCGGGAAACACTTTTCTCCGGATGTACGGTTACCCGGTTCTGTTTCATGATATCGCGACTGAGTGCCCGGACTGACAGTTCATCGAGCACATGAATCCCGGACGTGAACAGCCCCTTCTCACGGTCAAGGGGGATGAGTTGCTCACGGCTGATGGCCTCATCGATACCGGCGCGTGCCCGTTCAATCACACCATTTTCCGGCGGCAGTATACCGACCGTTCTGGCCAGCACGTCCGTGTACGTAAACTGCACTTTTCGTTCACTTAATCCGGCAATCGCCTGTGTCACCGCCTGCTGCACATCCGGCCCCTCCTGTGAAACAGCCCCGGGCGACTGCGTGCGGGTCTCTGCCCGTTGCTCCGCCGCGTCACGATACGCCCGGATATCGAACCCGGTTTCCTTCAGCGTCTGCATCCACTCGGTCATTTTGATTTCAGGATCGACGTGCTGTTTGGATTTTCGCGTATCCAGTGCTGCCACATCCCGGGATTTCAGTGAGGCCCCTTCCCCGACGGCCTCCCTGATAGCCTGCGAACGACTGGAAAAGGCCTCCACCGGTACGCCCGGCATCTCCCACATCCCGTGCTTACCGACCACTTCGGTTTCATAGCCCAGCGCCTCAACGCGCTGACGTAACTCACTCTGATATATTTTCCCGAACGCAATCCGGTTCGCGAGCACGTTCTCGGAAAATCCGGTTTTCCCCACTTTGTCACTGCTCAGTGTCTTCCACTCGCCGTTATGCTGCGTGACATTAGCCACCACCACATGCGTGTGTAACTGTGGGTCCTGATCGCGACTGGTGTCATGGTTAAACAGTGCCATCACCAGATTACCGGTCAGCACCGTTTCTGACTGTCCGTCCGTCATCACCCGTGTGGAAGCCAGCGCCTCCACCTGGCGGACAGCAAAATCCACGGCCTGGTTATGTGCATCAATAAGACGTTTATCCCCCCCGAGCATGGCCATCATGGAGACACTTTTGGGGGCGGAGAAGGTCAGGTCGTAGCCGGGACGATGCTTATTACTGCCATCCTGCATGCGGCTTAAATCCGCCCCGTCCGGTAGCCTGCCCTCCAGAAGACGGGTAAAAACATCCTTATCGACGCTGCCCTGCAGCCCAAGCTGTTCAGCCCCCTGACCAGCCCAGCGTTCTCCCATGCTGCCCAGCACATAGTAATTATCCTTGTCGGTGTAATAGTTTCCGGCACTGCCTGCCGATTTAACAACGCTGAAACTCAACATCAGAAATCATCTCCCGGCTCAACATCCTCCCCGCGCTCCCGGTGCACATTAATGTTCACCTCTTCACGACGCTGCATATGCTGCTGGATGTCCGGATGATTTTCCTGTTGCCATGCCTCATAAGCGGCCATATCCACCACTTCACCGGATTCACTGATCCCGGGTGGCAGTTGCTGTTCCATCTCTTCTTCCGGTTTCATTTTCAGCTCCTGCTCGATCCCCCCTGCCGGAACACTCACACCTGCATCTGACTTCTTATCATTGATGACAGAAGACACTGGCTGTTGTGGCTGTTGTGGCTGTTGTGGCTGTTGTGGCTGTTGTGGCTGTTCAGCCTGAGTCACGCCTTCTCCGGAGGCAACCTCCGGTTCGAAGAGGCTGGCCATCTGACGACCTTCTGCTTCCCTTGCGGCAAGTACGGCACTCAGACGGTTCTCCATTTCCGGGTTGATGTCACGCGGAATAAACTCCGGGGCAACCTTCGGACGTGCCTGATATTTCAGAGAGAGTTTGACTGCCGGATACGGTCCGGGCAGAGTGACATAACAGGTCAGATCCGGCAGAGACTGAATGTCGGAATAACTGACCAGCGTCTGACGCTCCATATCCTTACCGGTCGATACCCCGTCACGTACCGGGTCAGCACCGTAGGAATACTGCTCGCTGGCTTTCAGGTGCTCTTTCTCACCAATTTCACCGGCAGCGAACTCTGCAATCTTATGGCTGGGAGAACGGAAAAAGGCACGAGTGTTCATGACGTCAAACAGCGTGGCAGCCGCTTTCTCACCGTAGATATCTTCCAGCTGGGCATAGGACTGGATACCAAACACATAACAGCCACCGAACTTACGGGCTTCCGGCAGGATCTCCACCAGGTCCGGCAGTTTGTGTAACGTGGGTAACTCGTCACAGAAAAACCACACACGACGATTACGGTTTTCTCCCATTGCCAGCAGACCACGAATGGCAATGGACAGCCACATGGAGATCACCGGCTTCAGGGAGGCATGGGTGTCGGCATTCGACGAGATAAACAGCCAGCCGTTTTTCTGATCTTCCCGGACACCACGCATCCAGTCACGGATGGTAAAAGACTCACCGTTATGCTCAATCCCCTGCAGGTAACGGATGGCTTTCACGTAGTTGGTCAGCACAGCACGGATGGAAATCGCCGTTTTCTCAATTTTCTCTTCCACCAGGTTGGCTGCCGGTGAATTACGCAGGAAGGTACGCAGTTTTTCGATTTTGATGGAAAGCAGTGTGTCCACCAGTTTGCTGTAGCTGCGGTTGGGGTCATTACGCATCAGGTACGCCGCTTCCGCAAAAATGGTACGTCCTGAACCCTGCCAGAACGGGTCCTCTTTTGTACCCATAGGGATCAGCGTGTTCGCGGTATTATCAAAATCCGGCTGTGTCAGGCACTCCTTCCACAAATCCCATGCGGCACAGCGGGCATCCAGCGGATTCAGGATTTTATCGATGGAGGGATCATAGTAACTTTTAACAAATTCCCCTGAACGGTCATAAATCACCACCATATCACCGCGCTGACGGGCGTAGTTGGCCAGACGACGGATAACCTCCGACTTACCGGCCCCGACTGTGCCGTGCAGACAGAAGTTCTGGATTTCGGAATCCCGGATAATCGGCAGGTCGCCAATCCGGATATCGGAGTCCTTGCCGTCTTTTTTCAGCATCCGGGCAACATCTTTCGGATTGTCTGTCAGCTGACGACCACCTGTGACTTCATTTTCGCTCTGTTGTTTACCCTGACGCCCCAGAATCCAGGAAACAACAAAGAAGGTAATCAGGCAAATAACCAGGGCCACGACAGACGCCAGAACGAATGCGGACCATAGCTGCTCACCGCACCAGATCATGTATTTATCATGCAGTACCTGAGCCGCGTTCATCCGGAAGGTTTTGCCGTAATACTGGATCTCATATACTGGCTGGGACTTGATTAAATCCCGCATGCCTTCCAGCGTGGTACACCACCAGTAAATACAGCCGTTCACAAACGTCTGCCAGCTTATTTTTACCCATAAAATCAGACCAACGAGTATCCAGAAAAAAATAAACAGGCAGTAAAGCATGATATTGGCGATCTGGCTGAACATGCGGATACGCATGGACGCAATCTGACCGCCCTGGGTCATATCCTTTGCGTTAAAACTCATGATGAAACTCCGGGAAAATCTGGAACAGGGCAGAAAAGGATGATGTGGGGTTAATTCACAGAAACAGACCAGGTGTACCCTGTATGCCGGTGGTGATACCCGCCTGCAGCCCTGCCGGAAGAGACCTTCTCTGTAACAATGTCAGTCAGGCGCAATACTTCAGACCAGTCACTCCCATGCGGAAACTGGATCTGAACAAAAAGGCGTACCCGCTCACGGTGATCCAGAACTGTGTCCGGTTCATAAAAACGGCCACTGTCAGGAGAAACACGGGACGTTTTATTGATGAGATCATACTTATCGGCAGGAGACTGCGATGAAATCGCCCAGGTGATATTCTCCGCCTGGTGGCCATCAATACGACTGCTCCCCGGCGTCCATGCAATTTCCTGCGCACTCGCCACGATGATCTCCCTGGAAACTTCAGCCAGCTTTCTGGGTGTAAAGAATACCGGTGCCAGCACACACAGGGACAACAAATTACAGCTGACCGCTTCCGGTTTAAGCGAATTGCTCCCGGATTTTTCAGGAAAAGATATTTTTGTCAGTATTTCAGTTAATTCCTTATGCCTGAGAGAATTAATAAAGTACATGATAAGCATCATGAGAAACAATATAACAATAAGCCCTCCGATAACCACTAAAAGGTCAGTATCAATATTATTGCTGTACAGATAGTCTTTAGTGGTCACTGTATTATCCTGTATCACCGGGGGGTATTCAGTTACAGGCTTCTCAGTAAATTGATTATTCTCACCAACATATTCAGCGATATTGTCTGATGTCATAATGACTTTCTCCGGAAGATCCCGGCTTCGCCGGCAACACTTCACGGTCGCACAAAGAATTTGCACAACCGCTCAGTGTTTTCATATTTATTTCGGAAACGTCGGGAAGTGACAAAATTTATTTTGTTACGTCCCGGGGTTGGACAACGAGCAACGCGAGGCGTCAGCAAGGAGGCCGGTCAGACCAGCCTCCTGACGAGGTTCAGAGAATATTTGCGATTGATTTGGCCAGCTGGTCTTCGAGAACAGGCTTCGCCTCTTCAAATTTCAGGTTAACCTTGTTCGCATTTGAGACCACACGGGTCTGGTATTTATGCTGGTTACCTGTTTCAGTACTGGTCTGAATTTTCGCACCTGATGTGCCCTGACGCAGGGCGGCAACATTATCCGTTGTCACCGTTGCCTTAGTACGCTCTGCAATCTGCACATCCGTGATCATGGTATAGTTCACATCTTCCACCATCGCATCTGCAGCCATACCCACCAGACCGGCAGCAAGGCCCACACCGAGTGTGGCACCGGCAGAACTGGAATTATATCCGGTGATACCGGCACCTAACGCTGCACCAACTGCTGCGCCTTCATAACCACGGTTCAGCCATCCCTGAGATTCCCGCAGATCCATCTTATCGGCCTTCAGCACATTCGCCTGAATCCAGTAGTAGGCTTTATCCGGAGAAGTCACCACCTGATATCCTTTTGCTTTCACAGCATCAGCAATTTTGCCCTGCAGCCCACTCATGTCTTTATCAGACGTGTTTTTGATCTGCAGAAATACCGTGCGTTCGCTGGCGGGTTCAAGCCAGATGGTCTCACTCATCTGAGTCTTCACCTCAAGGTTACGCTTCTTGATTGCTGTGCTCATCGCACCACACCCTGAAAGGGCCAGAGTGGAACTGACCAGTGCAACCATCATCAATTTTTTTGTTTTCATCCAAAATATCCTTTTAACTAACAGACTCTTTTTTGAACAGTCCTATTACTGAGGCTATAGCTGAGAGATTATAACGATTTATATCTATGGTATACACCAAGAAAAATAATATGAATGTAATCATTAGTGCAAAAACATATAAGATAGAATGCATAAACGAAACCATAGAAAAAACAATCAAAAACAACAAAATATATGTCTTACTCTTAGAATACATAAAATTTATTATTTTTGAATCCTTTCTGAAACTATCAGGAATCGCAAGGTATAACATCATTCCATTTGTAATAGCCACAAAAAGCAGGAACCCCATCATTCCACTAGCACATATATCAAAGCCAACATCCCTGACATCACTTTTAACCGATACTAAACGCAGAAAAGTTGGCCATAATAAAACCCATAAAAACACATAAGTTCCCGGCTTTATGACTTGTAATAATGATGGGATATTAACACCCTCTACAGAGAGTACCTCCTTTAGTTTTTGCATCTCCATTTTTATATCATAGTGAGTGATCATAATGGCCCCTTCAATCGTTCTTTCTTATCATCCACCATCTGTTTTAACGCATCTTCAGACGGTGTTGGCATTAATTTCTGTCGTTTATTTTCTTCATTATATCTGTTGTTTTGTTGAATTTCTTCCTGTTTGTGATTATTTTTTAACTCTGAATATTGTCTGTCTACAATATTTTCTTCGCCATGAATACTATTCTGAGTATCTCCGATATTCCCTTTATATTCTGTGACCATATTATCAACCTGATGTTTTACATCATTACGGATATTACTGTTCTGCGTTCTTTGCTCAATAATGGCCTGATGCCCCTGATGGTCAGCAATAATATCCTGGTTGCCACCACCCGAAGGTACGCCCTCCATTCCTTTACCAATATCCCCACGGGATTCACGCCAGGCATTATCAACACCAGGCTGCACCTGTTCCTGAACAAAAGACCATGCCATCGCCCGACGGCGTTCTGCAATCTCCGGTGAACTGGTGTTTGTCAGAATAGCTTCGGCATCCTGCGGTGCGTGTTTCATCACATACTGTGCAAACTGTTGCGACAAATCTTCGCTCATCTGCCCACTCATGCTTTCAGTACGGGATGCCATTTCAGCATATTCATGGCTGCGGGTCATATTCGTCGTGTACTGGTCGTAACTCTGTTTCGCTGAGTTCAGGGCTGCAGACAACTGGTCCACGCGGGAATCGGCATTATTGTCAGTATGGCTGCCGGATTCACTGACTTTGCGACTGGTAAAGTAATCGCTGGCCTCTTTAAAGTCCTTACTGGCTTTAGCATCGATATCATGGCGAGCATCATGGGTAGCCCTGCTGCCACTACTTGCTGAATGTGAGTCATCATCCGTTGCATCCAGGCTCCCCTTAAATCCACCTCTGATGCCTACCCCACCACCAACACCAAGAATTTTAGGTTTAACCCCCCATTCAGCATGAGCATCAGCATACATTCCACCAGATAGCCTGGTACTTGTTGATGCCAGTTCCTGAGTCGCCTGCTCATTACTGATATTATGCGCCTTCGCATAGCTTTCCACTGCACTGCGCATACGGCTGGCCATCATGGAGTCCTGAGCACTCATCGTGCTGTCAGCACCACCGGTGACAGAATCACTGCTCCCCCGGTTAGAACCAAACTGACTGAGCGTGTTCCAGGCACTGGCAATACTGCTGCTGAACCCATGCAGGGCACTTTCTGCTCTGTTCGATGCTTCCCGGGCCATTTCCTGTTGTGCCGCCGCAATCTGACGCGTTGCATTGATGCCGACCGGTAACCGGGACATCGCTCCGCTTGCATCCATCACCATATTACCGTCACGGGTCTGTGTGGCGGTTGCGCCACTGCCGGTCTGGTACATCATCTGACCAAACGACGTGGTGCTGTTGGTGCTCCAGCTGAAGCCGTTCACGTTCTCCGTCTGCATGTTGCCGTAGGAGTAATTACCGTCAACCACACTGCCTGCTGCACTGGCGGTCGGGCTGATAGCAGAGGAAGCGAAATGGCTGTACACACTGGAAAATCCTGCCCCGAGCCCCCTGACCATCATCCAGGATAATGGCGGGATCATCATGGAAAGATACCCGGCAGTGGAAGCCAGATCGGAGTATTTCAGCTGTATCTGTGAAATTTCCGAGAGCACCACCGGTGCACCATTCTGCTTCGCATAAAATGTCATGGCGCTGTTCAGAATGGCGTACAACATTGGCCATGACTGCAACCACATCAGGGCAAACACATAGCCTTTCAGGACGGACAGCGTCAGTTTGTTGAAGACAGCCGCCAGTACCAGGAGCGGGAAAATACCGATGGCGATCCCCGTCAGGATGGTCTGCGTCATGGGCAGTGTCCGCATCGCCACATGACCGATGGAGACATGTGCCAGACGTTGCTTCTCCATCGATGATGTGGTGGCCAGATTCACCAGGCTGGCCGAATCACCATTACGTGCGGCATAACTGGTGATCCCCTCCTTCAGCGCATTGATGGTGACATTCTGGCGGATGATCTGGCTGGCTGATTTACTTGAGCCATAGAAGTAACTATAACTGTCGCCAATCAGCGTACTGAACAACAGGTTCGGATCAGGGCGTCCACCAAATAGCTGCTGGGCATAATAATGCCATGTTTTTCCGCCACTCTGTGTGTCCAGATTCAGCTTGTCTTTCAGCGAAACCGACGCGTCCTTACAGGTCACGAAATTATTATTGCTGTCATAAACGCCCCGCAGCGGACTGGGGCGGGAAAAAATCAGCGTGTAAGGATCAGCGGAGGCCATCAGTTCCTCCAGCGTGTATTTGTGGTTCAGGTAAATATCCCCCATCACGCAGTTCTGCACATAATCCTGGAAAAGATTGGCGATCTCCGGATTACGGGACAAAAAGTCGGTGCTTTTTGATACCAGTTCTGCGCCAAACAGCATCCCCGTTTTGCTGTAGGTGACACTGTCCGGTTGCGTGAAGATCATCTCGTAACTGGCCACCATTGCATGCCCGATACGGGTCGTCAGTGAAAGTGGCATCGCCAGTCCGACCGGCACATTATCCACCCGGTGAACTTTGACCAGGTCACTGTTATCAATAATCTGCACCGATGTGCGGACATTAACCAGCAGGCTGATAAGCACAAACACGGCCACCCAGCCCAGCAAATCCATCACGTTGTGCCGCTGTACCCACATTACGGCCACCGCGAGAACAGACAATGTGAGCGCAATTTTTTCAATGGAATCCCACGTCCGGGTCCCCATAAAGGCGGCAATGGCATTCAGGTTATTCCGCAACCACTCACCACCGGCAATCACATAAACTTCATTCACAGTGTGCTCCCTCCGAAGTGATAGTTGTTCTGGTAACGACTGAGCATGCGGGCGGAAAGCTGCTGACGCATGTAGCTCATCTGACGATCGACAACCAGCAGCGCATCCTGCTGTACCTGCACCTGTGACTGAAACGCCGCAATCTGCCGGGTGGCATCATTCATGTTGTCGTTAATATGTTCGATAACTGCTTCGTCATAATTTCCTGTGGCCACCATCGCCCGGGCCTGCTGTATCAGCTCCTGAATGTACTGCAGCAGGATGTCGTAACCGATATAGTCCGTCAGCTGGTAAATCATACTGTTGGAAACACCGAGCATCTGCGGGTCAACCAGGTATTTGAAGACGGGGATGGTGGTACTGGAAATAAAGCCTTTTTCCTTGTCATCCAGAGGCGTGTCACTGACCGCCTTGTTCTGAATGCTGGCCAGAAGTTTAGTAATCTGAGACTTCAGTGCATTATCCCGGCTGATGGTCACCGGTGTGTCTGCCACCACTTTCAGGCATTTATCAGAATCGTTGCAGTGATAAATTTTTGCTGTGCCGCCTTCCATCATGGCCCGGATAATTGAGCGGTCAGTGGTTCTGGCTGACAAGGGTGTGATTTCGCCGTTGGGACCAAACACCAGTGAGCCGGTCAGCGTCATCACAAACTCTTTCAGCTCTTTGTTGCCGTCAAACATTCTGTTTTTGGAAAGCGCATTCCACATGATGTTGATGTTTTTGGTCACCCGCTCCTTATCCTTGTCGCTGGCTTTATCCCTGACACTGTCAGATTTCCCGCCAACGGTACATCCCTGCCGGGAAGCCGCCCAGTCAGCAAAAATATTGCTCTCACCGGCAATGTCCTGACAGACTTTTTGCTGGGACACCTGCGTCCGGGGGAAAAGCCCGCCAATAATCCCCTGCGCCGCCTGGCAGGAACTGAGGTTCATACTGTTAATGTCGCTTGCCATTTTCTGCAGGAAGTCTTTTGCGGTTTTGATTTCCGGCACCGTTGTCTGCAGGGCAAGGTCAAAAAAGTAACCGGCAGCATTGCTCATAATCTGCTTAACAAAACGCTGCAGCTGCTCGCCATTAATAAAACTGAACGAACCGAGGTAGGCATCGATGCCGCCACATCCGGCATTGATATCCGGCAGCGTCATGGAAATCAGCTGAACATTTTTGACCTGAGTACGGGCATACAGGGAGCCGCCGTAAGCATAGCCGGCAGCCTGCCCCTGCCAGACGCCCGACTGTGTGGTATTGGAGGCGAAGCCCAGCTTGTTAAAGAACTGATTCATGTCGCTGTTCACATCCGCTGACGCTGCGGGTGTGACCGTCAGTAAAGCAGCACAAAGAACCAGAAGAGGTTTAATGCGTGGCATCATTCTTGCCCTCCCTTAATTTGTTCTCCCGGCGCATACGACATTTCAGCAGGAATATCCCGATATTTCCGTCCAGTCCTGCGGCTGTAATATATTTCAGACACCGAAATCCATCCCACAATTGCCCCCACAAAAAACACAACAGAAACAGAAAAGGTAAGGCACAGCGAAACGACAATTTCTACAGGGCTGGCGGGATAAAAAAGCCCCTGATGGATAAAGGGGATATTCAGGCTGACGATTATTCCCGTCGCGATGCCGGATATTCCGGCAATGAGTAACACCACCTGCTTATTTCGCACCTTTTTTCCCTCCGTACATCTGCAGAACGGTATCCATCCGCGCCATAAAACCGGCAGCATCCGTTGCCCCCTGTAAAAGCGGTAATGCCTCAAGCGTGTTGACGTTGACCAGGAAGGTGGTCGGTGTGGCCACCGGGATATTCGGGAAGAAGGTCTGCATCACGTCCGGTGGCACCGGCAATGCCTCCGGAAAGGCGGTATCCCCCTGACCATCCAGGGTGTAGGGAAAAACGGAAAAGCCGTACTGCTGTGCCAGCTGTTTCAGTACCGGGTCAAACTGGTGACAGTAAGGGCAATGCCCCTGCATAAACAGCACCACCTTCCAGTCGGCCAGGTTAACCTGCCTGCCGTTGCTGAGGCGGAACCAGCGGGGGGCTGGCTTTTCTGTCCTGGCTGACGTGCCTGCTGCCGGTTGTGCAGGCTGCGCGGCCATACCCTGCGGATTCCAGAGTCGTTCAATTTCATCCCGGGTGGAGGCCTGCACACCTGTGGCCATAATCAACAAAATGACCGGCAGTAATTTAGTGAGAGACATGTCCGCCCTCCTGCTGCTCTGCCATCATGGCCTGTTGCCTGGCTTCCAGTGCCTCACGCTCTTCCCGGCTGACACGGGCAATCCATGCATCCAGCACCTGGTATGCGCCGAACAGCACAAGGATGGCCGCAATCAGCTCCGCCAGAAAAAAAGCCATCCAGGGTTTGCTGTAAACAAGACGGGCGACGATATGAAACCAGACACCCAGGGAAAATACCCACATTCCCGTAATATCAAGCCGGGGTAAAGAGAATCTGCGTTTACTTATCATGTTAAACTCCGGTTATTATTTACATGAGAGTATTTATGTCTGTAATATTCGCGTTTGTGTGATATTAATCAGATCAACCTCATTATTTTGTATGGTTTTTATTACCGTTTTATATGACTTAGCCTGTCATAAGCCCCCTTATAAAAAACCACATCACTCCGGACCATACTGATGACAACATAATACAGATAAATATTCTTCTGAATCCGTCGAAGCTCGTAACGTTCGGTAATGAGCCAATAACCATTGGAACAACCATTGCTGCGCCCTGATTCATAATTGCACCACACAGAAACCAGAGACTGGCAGTCAGCACATATAAACACGCGATATTAATAACAAGGAAAACCAGCGAACTCAGGAGAAACATTTTCCTGTCATTACGCTCAGAAAAGAAATAACCGGCAATAATGACAAATATTAACAGAACAACACCTGTAAACAGTTTCAAATAATCTTCACTCATAAATCAAATCCGCGATTAAAAATTGGGTTTAAAATCTTCAGAAACGTTCAGGAACTGTTTTGCCAGGTCGTCCTGCGAAATAAAACCGTATGATAACGGACGAACACTGCCCTGTTTCGGGTCAACCAGCATCATGGCCGGGAAATATTTCACGCCGAGGCGCTGCGCCTGCCCCTGGTCAGTCCGGGAATCCGGCAACAGCGGATTAATCACACCATCCACGGAAACGGGAATAACACTCAGACCATAGGTATCCCTGAAGCCATTAATGACCTGCGCCAGCTGCCCGTCGATGGGGTCCTGCCCCCGGTAAAAGAACATGATGCCGTAGTGTTCAGCCAGTTTCGCAATGGCCTGTCGCTGCTGCACCTGGTCTGCCGCCAGCTGGTTCCGGACCGTGCCGTTGTAATGGCTGTACTGCAGGTTATAGTCCAGTTCGGGATGCGCCAGCATGGCTTTTTTGGCGCTCATGGTGAAAAGCCCGGCCTGCTGAGTCCAGTAATTCTGCAGCCGGAAATATTTCACAAAATTATCCACGCCGGGATACAGAATAGCTTCGTACAGCGCCCGCTTTGTTGCCGTCTGCAGTGCGGCCAGTTTCTGCATAATGTCCGGCTCCTGACGGGGGGCTGCAGGTACTGGTTTATTTTCTTTTTCCTTCGGATTTATTTTCTCGTTATACCACTGCCAGCCTGCATCTTTTCCTGACGCCGGAAAAATAAAGCAGCAGAGTAACAGTGGCAGTAATGCTTTATTCATCTTCATTCCTTTCATCACTTTTTCTTTCATCATCAGGTTTCTGCAGGTCAGTCAGGGCAGAAAAACAAAAATACAGAATAAACAGGAGCACACCGGAGTAAAAAATAACGAAAGCAGCAGCAAGTATCTCACCTGCAGTGGTTTCTTTTACCGTATCCCACGACCAGATAATTACCGGGGAAATGACAATCGCTGTAATCAAAAGCCGGATAAGAAAATCAATAAAACGGTTCGACGTGAATATGACTTTCATCATTTTCCCCGGTTATTTTCCATACCTTACTGTCCTGCCTGTTTCAGCTGGTCAGCAATCTGCTCTTTCACTTTCTGCGTCAGAACACCACTGTCCGGGATTTTCTGGTTATTCATCAGGTCTTCGTAGAAGTTAGTGAAATCCAGTCTGTTGAACTGAATTTTCTGCAGCTCATCAACCGTAATCCCCCGACAGTCAGGATGCTTCGCACTGCCAAAACTGATACGCAGCTGACCGTTGCGCCCCTGCTGCTGGACTATCTGCGCCAGCTTCGAATCAAACTGACAGTAACTGCGTTTTTTCTCCAGGCAGACACCCAGCACTTTCTTCGAACAGAACTCTCCGACACTGACGGTCAGTTTGTTTGATTTTGCTTTAGCCAGGGCTTTTTCATCACTGCTGCATTTGGCCAGCCCGATATCCTGTCCCCAGCCGCTGTCCTTACAGCAGTTGCTGTATCCGGCTGCAGCCTTCTTACAAAATTTCGCCTGACCGGTGAAAGCACGGACATCCACCCCGTTCAGCGCCGCAACATCCTTACCTGCTGCGGCCAGTGCCGCCAGCTGAGAAACGGCTTCGGCAAAATCATTACTCTGCCCGCTCTGAGCCTTATCGCATTCGCCATCGAGACAGAAGACGTCTCCCCCACAGACCATCACTTTCCCGGATGTTTTTGACTCACAGGAGTACGTGGCATATTCATGCAGACAGGCACCTTCTTCGGAGTAAAAGGCGCACTGGTGTGACACCAGGGTACAGGCAGGATTGTCGGTGTAGGTCTGACAGGTTCCCTTGTCTGCTGACTGTGTGACATACGTGTCCCGGTATGCCCAGCAGCTCTGGTACATGCTGTATGACTGACCGTCTTTCACCAGCGTCCTGTTCCCGCCAGCCTCCGTACATTCTGTTTTTGTCAGTTTCCCCAGCTCCTTGCTGAACGGGCAGCTTTCAGACCAGACAACATACGGGGTGTACGAGGCTTTTTTTACCCTGACAACCAGACGCAGCTTCATTGCCGTATGACGTTTGAATTTTGTATTCCCGACCCGGACGGGGTGAGATGACGTAAAAGCAACACCGGCAGTCAGTGTTTTCTGTACTGGTGTAAATGAGGCATCTGCTGAGTATTTGGCATTCCAGCTCAGTGGGGTTCCCAGTACTGTAATTGTCATAGGTACACTCTTCTGCAGGTAAGTACGACTCCAGCTGTAATGCGCATCGACAATTTCACCGGTAACGGGAGAGGTAATGGAGACAACATACTGACCATTCACTTCACGTGCAGGTAGCTGACTCATTTCATACTCCAGCGTCCGGGTTTCCCATGTGGTACTCCCCTGCAGCTCCATACGGGCAGTTCGTGTGCAGTACTGCTCCACCTGTAAATCCCGCTCACAGGTGTAATTCGTGTATTCACTCCGGCTAATCTCCTGCGCACTGCACTGCTGCCCGGTGTTTCCCACAATGCTGTCAGCCCGGTTCACCACATCCCTGCCGGTCTGGATAAACGGTGCATCCGGTGAAAGAATGTCTTTCGGCTTGTTCATGAATGACTCTGTAATGGTTTTTCCGGTTTCACCGGTCGCCCATTCCGTGGTGCCGTCATTTTTCAGGCCGCTATCCCCGCCGGCAGTCACGCCACCGTAATATTTTGTCTCGTCCGGATTCGCGTTATAGCCGGGGATACTCTCCTGTGGCTTAAAGCCCTGAATACTGCTGCTTCCCTGTCCTTTGATCTGGTGAGCAAAATCAGAGCCGGCCCGGTAATCACTGTTGCTGTCAGCCAGTGCCATGCCGGCAACCAGAGCCAGTATCAGAGGTAAAATACGTTTCATTTCCCGGAATCTCCTTTCCCTGCCAGTAAATCATGAGCCACCTGCCGGCAGTCACCCGTGGCGGCCACTTTCTCCAGCGCCTGGCCGACCCGCAGGTTTCCCCGGATGATGTCGTATCCCTGACTGCAGAACACCACCAGTGCCGGTACACTGCGAATGCCGTACTGTGAAAACAGCGTCGGGTCGATCTGAACACCATCAGTCGCGCCGTCTTTCACCAGGGACAGCACGGCTTCAGCGGTGGTCTTCAGGTCATTGTTCACCATGCCCCGCAGTGTGGCGGGTATACCGTAGTGCCGGGTTTCGCCCAGCATCCGTTTCAGCCCCTCTTCGGGAATGGAAAACGACACAAAATACAGGGCCCCCTGCCGGGGTTTCCCGTCCTGCGAAGCCTGCTGTTTACGAACCAGCTCATCCAGGAAATGGTTATCTGAACGCTGAAGGGGGTTCTCCAGCACCTGTTTCTCCGCCCAGGCCTTCAGCTGATGGTCAGGTTTTTCACGCAGTTGTCTGCTTAAATTTTCCTGCTGCTTCAGGAACTGGCGGTTTTCAGGAGTGTTCACATTGTCTGAGGCATGAACAGTGATATGCATTCCTGCAGTCAGGGCAAAAAGCGCAAATGTTTTCCAGTTCATGATATATCCTGATGGCATTGTTACAATTTAATTACCCGTAGGGTTTTCTCTCAATTTTTCTGCCAGTTTTAAAAAAGCATCAAACTCTTTCTGACCTGCGCATATTTTACTGGCTGTAATCGACACGGTTATTCCTGATGTGTTATTGGCAGAGTCTTTAATATCATTATTATGGACGGAGACATTATCGGGACTGAAAATATAAACCTTTTCTCTGGGATAATCCCTGTCCACATCCTCCCGCCACTGAATCTGTTCTTTATCAAAACGGTGATACATTATTGAGGAAAACCGGCACAACCAGTCGTCAATACATGACAGCTTATCCAGTAATTGTTGCGAATGACGGACCTCACAGGCAAGCTGCCGACACTCCATAATGCACCGTGACACACCACCATTTGCATTCACAAGCGCTTTCATCTCCAGCAGAACACCCATATCAAGTATTCTGGAGCCATATTTTATATTATTACTCATTACACCCTCCTCTGTTTTTGTTTACACATTTACCTGGCATAAATATTATCTGTATTACGATGCCTTGATGGCGTATAAACATTGCAACTCCTTTCTCTGTCAGAATTGAAGGACAATGCAATAACACCATCAAACAACAGTTCGATAAACTCAGACTCACATGAGTCTGCAACCACAACCAGGCGTTTATGATATTTTCTGGCCTGTTTAATTAACCTGATAACTTTTGATGTCATTTTCTTTTCACACAGCCTGACTCCATCAAGGATTAACGTCTTTTCAGGTGTATTCAGAAAATCAAAATTATCAATATTTTCATCACAAAGCCGGTTGTACCCCGCAGAGTTAAGAGTTTTAAAGTTGTAATACCGGGAATCACTATCACTGATTCTTATTTCAGTCAGGAGAGTTGACTTGCCGGTATCTTCTTCCCCCTTAATCAGAATGCGGTCTTTAAAGTTCAGCATTAATTCTGTTGCCTGTTTATACATAAAAAATCCTTCAGAATTAGTAGTTTTACAGGAAGACACAGTTACGTTTACGCCACATCAGGTAGCCGAAGTTTTTCTTTGTATTGGGCGGATTTTTCCCGGTTTCCCAGCGGGTCACACTGCGCCCGAACGGATGGCACTGTCCGCTGTCCGGGTACATATTCACCATCTGGTAACGCCAGCGTTCTTTGGGCAGGATTGGGGACGGATATTCATTACAGACGGCGTTATTTTTCCCGATGGTTTCCATAATCATGCCCTGACGGTGCAGCTTGAACGCCATGCGTTCACTGACCAGCAGGGAGGACTGCAACGGACTGGACTCATTACTCACCCAGCCATTGAACGGGTACATACTGCCCTGCGAACCGGCACACCAGAACAGAACATCGAGAGGCATATTAAAGGCGCTGGCAATCGCATCTGCTGCGCAGGCTCCCTGTGCTATCGGATTGGCAAAGATGACAGCTTCCGGATTGAGAATGGTGGTCAGGCTGCTGTCCGTCCAGGTGGGGTCGATTTCAGAAAGATAAGCGATATCCAGGTCACCACCTTCCAGACAGCCCAGCGATGTGATGATGTTCAGCCAGTACGTCAGCGGGTATTTGTACCAGTGAACGTGATAGAACGCCCCATTTACCTGCTTCTCATCCTTTTTCGCCGTTCCCTGTGCCGTTTTACCAAAAGCCGGCAGGCTGAAGCCCAGGTTCACCATGCATCCCGGTGACCGGGTGACGTCCGTCAACGCCATCGGCTCCCAGTAACCAATGGCCAGCCCGATACGCCTGAACAGCGGCGGCGGTGCCGGACAAATCTGAATGGGCATCGACGGGTTCGCCGTGTCGGGGACCTTACCCTGACTGACTTTGATACTGCCCAGCGAGAGCGGGAAAATACAGCTCCAGCAGATATCTGTGATCGGGTTTACAAAACGCCCCTCACAGGCAGAATCCGCAGACGCCGCAGGGACATGACCGGCGAAAAGGAATAACATCAGCAGCCACAGCCTTCGCTTCATTTTCTGCCCTCCTCTGCCGGAATAAATTCCACCTTCAGGAAGCGATCGCCGGGAACGGCGCTCACCCGTGCCGGGACCTGATCAATGCCGAGGCGCTGGCAGAGCACACCGTTCTGGTCAAAGTAAACACGGCTGTCCAGAGACTTCTGCATCTCCGGGATACTGCCCTGCACGAGGATAATTTTGCTCTCCAGTGTGGGCGGCGTCTGGCGTTTCATCCAGGCCACCTGCGCCGGATCATCGCCATTGATGAAATACAGCGTCTGGTTAAAAGGAACATACTGCAGCGGATTCATCACTTCACCCTGACGGGCAAACACCCGCCCTTCGTTATCCCGGATATCCGCAGCCAGTCTGACGGACGGGTCAAACAACCGGCTGCCGTATTTCTCCGTGCGTCCGATACCGGGCACGGCAGGGGGCCGCAGACTGTTGCGGATCACCCGCTCCTTAAAGGCATCCATTTTCCGGCCCATCTCACCGGACTGCTCCAGTGCCGTCAGGCGCTGCATGATCACCGTCAGCATGTCCGGCTCCTTTACCGGCCACAGATCGCCCCAGGTACCAAGATCGGCGGCGGCCACACTCTGCCCCCATATCAGCAGGGCAATCAGCCCCCGGCATCTCATGGCTCCGCCCTCATTCGCCGGGCAATATCCTGCTGGATTTCCCGGGTGATATCCGGAGCCCCCTGTACCACGGCAGGCGACACCAGAATGACCGCGTGGTGTTTCTGCTGCCATGCCTGCAGGCTGGCTTCCAGTGCCGTGTTAAAACGCGCTGAAAGGGCTTTTGACTGTGCTTCTGACAGTTGTTTCTGACTGGCGCTGTCAAAAAACGCATCCACGGTCTGTTTCATGTTGAAGGCGGCAGTCACCGGTGCGTTCAGTCTGACAATGCCGTAACTGATGGCTGCGTTCAGTAACACCATTGCCAGGCATCCCGGCACCGTCCACCACCAGTGGCTGCGTCGACGGGCTGTAACGTCAGTCGTTTTTTGCGTTGTGGTCATGCAACACTCCTGTATTTCTCATGTTCTTCCAGCCAGGCTTCCAGCGAAGCCATCTCCGGCCCTGACTTCTTCCACGCCAGCTGCCACACCGCCTCATGAATACTCAGCCCCTCTTTACGCTTCTGCTGCACAAACTCAAAATCCGGGCCGTCAGAGCTGTACATGGCGCGGCTTAACGGGTCCACAAACAGACGGTGCCAGGAGGAATGGTTTTCCACCTGCAGCAGGAAGGAACTGAACCACTGGTCTTTGGCCGCACCAAACTTACCAATCATGTCGCGCTGCAGTGGCAGGAACTGGTCCGGATACAGTTGGTTGTATTTCGCGAACTCCTTCGCACTCTGTTTGAGGATAATTTTGTAGGAGGAGTTACCCCATGCCGCGCGGGCAGCACTGGAGGCCTTATCAGAGTCAAAGTCGACGATGTTCTGTGTGATGGTGATATAGGCACCGGTATGACGGCGGGCCGTACGGTAGCCTTTCTCAATAAATTCACCGACCTTGTGATTTTTGAAGTCCAGCAGACGCCAGCCTTCATCAATAACGTTCAGTTTCTTGAGGTTACGCGGCGTGCGGTACATCCTGTTCTCGATGTAGATAATCAGGGAGAACATCACCGCAACCAGCAGTGACGGACGGTCTTCCAGTCCGCCCAGCTCCAGCACCACCATTTTCGCATCATCCCGCAGGGACGGCTCATCGGAGTTGAAATACTGGCCATAAGTGCCGTTAGCAGTGTACTGGTCAAGCAGCACAATCATTTCGTCCAGACGGCTGCGGATGGTCGGTGACTCGGCATACTGCTCGCTGTCACTGGCGTTTTTCAGGAAATCCACCACGTCATCAATACGTGCCCTGTTCTCTTTGGCCAGCCATGATGCCCTGACTGCCTGCAGCAGCAGACCTTCATGCACTTCATCCAGGTTACCGTTGGGGCTGGCCATCACCGACAGCTGGTCACGGACACGCTCCGCTGACTGGTCAATATCGGTGATGTTCGCAAACGGGTTAAAGCGCAGGGTTTCACCGTCCAGATACACCCCGCCCATGTTCTCACACAGGGACTTGTATCCATCCCCCATGTCGAACACCACGGCAAAGCCTCCGGAGTCCAGCACGCTGCGGATAAGTGGCTGTATCAGCCCGGTTTTACCGGCCCCGGAGGTGCCACAGACCGCCATGTTATAGTTGGTGTTATTCATCCCCCGGAAGAAAATATCGATAAACGCCAGCTGGTTACGGTAGGTGGGTGCCAGCAGACCTGCCGGTGTCAGGGGGTTATCCGCCACTAACGGCATCAGGTTGGCCACATTAAAGCTCTCTGCGCGCTGTACCACTCCGGCCTCTTTCAGCTGTTTAAACAACCCTTTCCCGGCCATAAAGGGCAGACAGGTCAGGAAATTGCGCATGTGGTTAAAGCGCGGTGAAATCAGCTCAAAACCGTTTTTACGGAAGCTGTTCAGGATGTCCTGCTCCACTTCCAGTGCCGTTTCATTATTATCCTTGCAGAAGGCTGTGATGTTGAGGAAGTAGGACACCACGGAGGACTGACCGGAGCCCAGCCGCTGACGCAGTTCCCCCCACTCCTTCGCCTCTTTCTCCACGGACGGAAACCATTTGGCATAGGAGGTCTTCGACTTTTTCTCCAGGTCCATGTACTTCAGGTTGGCTTCGCTGTGGGTTTTCACCTGGTCTTCCACCACCAGAGTCAGCGTCAGGATGAACGGACAGGAGATGGACAGTTCCGGGTTCAGCAGGTTGCTGTAGTTGTCGGCCATGTTCCACAGGAAGGCGATTTCCGGGTTACGGGCCAGATGGAAATTCAGGATGCGGGCCGTGCTGTTCCTGCCGTTCTCACGCAGGCCCAGCGTCAGGTAATCAGCCCGGACTTTCAGATCAAAACTGTCCTCCACACACTGATAATTCAGATCAGAATACGGGTCCAGCTGACGTCTTTTCGGGTACAGGGAATCCGGGTTATGGTTAATCATCTCCCCGACAATATCGATAAAGGCCTGTGCATCCACCGTCTGTGTGGTGATACTGGCCCCCTGTAACGACGCCCGGATGATTTTCACCAGGTTTTCCATTTCCAGAATGTCGGCCCGGCTTTTTTTCTTCGAGGGAGAACAGTACGAGATAAACACCCGGTAATGGCGCAGGGTCAGGGGCAGATTCATTCCCTCCGGCAGCGGAAACTGTGTCGCTGCCGCTTTCATATAATAGGCCCGGGTAATGGCGTTAAACCGTTCGGCCTGTTCGCCAGACCAGGAGAACTCACGCAGCCCGTATTCAATCCTGTCACCAACCAGCTGACTGGACATCAGATGGATACACAACGGAATACCGCGCGGCAGTTTGGTGCGCAGCATATGATCGAGGGCCTCCACAATGGACTCATTCGCCCCATTGATGGGGATGGCTTCCAGCATAAAGCCCATCGTGGTGTCATTCATGAACAGACCGGATTCCTGGTTGTAATCACGGTACGGCAGCAGACGGCTGAACTGCGGGAAGCTCATTTCGCCCAGAACTTCATTGGCCTTTGCGGATTCGTCAGGCAGTTTCAGTGCTGTGACGAGGGAGTTAACCGCCTGAGTGACGGCCTCAAGTGGGTTATTCACATGAATTCCTTAGTTGAAAAATAAAGCGAGAAATGCGGTAGCCATGAAGGGAATACCTGTAATTAACGCGCCATTTCCCGGCGCATATACAAAGATTTCTGTTTTCTGAATATCCACTCATGTTCATCCGGAATTAAATCACTATGTTCTGCGACTGACTTATGCATAATGTTTTCTCTGTCTTTCCTGATACGCCTGACATTCAACGCACAACGTCACACCGGGAAATATTTTCCGCCGGGCTTCCGGAATAGGATTTCCGCATGCTTCACAGAGATAAACAGGAATACCATGAGCATTTATTTTCTGGCGTATCCGGTTTATTCCTGTCATGGTCAGTTGTTCTGTCACTGAATATGCTTCATCGGCTTCATCACTCACGGAATATTCCTCCCGACATGTTCTGACACGCTACCGCCCATCCCTTTTCACGCACAGGGCACTCGTTTTACAGGCAGATTTTGAATACAGAAAGCCCGCCGGCATTGCCGGCTGATATACAACTTCAGGGCCAGTTAATTAATACGTGGTTTTCCCCACGCAGACGGTTTAATAACAAAAAACACGCTGGATGGCTGATGATAAACATCCTGGTTATCAATATAAGGCGCTATCCATAATGCTGCCGTCTGCTCACCCGTTCTTAGCGGACGAGGTGGTGTTACCGGCGTAACTGAACTGACCGGAACAACCGTTTTCACTTCCCGGGCAGCGGTAAACAGCGGGCGAGGTGCCAGCAGTTTCTGCTCCGGATGTGCTGTCACCGCAGGTCTGCTGCCGGACGGAGTGGTCGCGGTGACGGTCTGCACCGGCATTGTCCGGAAGTTCCCTTCAGCCAGGCGCGGCAGTGATGCCGCAACCGGCTTTGCTTCTGAGGACTGCTCCAGTTTTTTGGCCTTCTCATTGGCCTGCTCCATCGTCATACAGGTATCGGATGTGGTGGCGTTACACTCAAATTCCGTACTGGTTCCGGCACAGCCGGAAAGTAATAAGGTCCCCAGCAGAGGAATAAATAAAGAAATCTGTTTCATTGTCCCTCACCTTTCTCATCGCAGTTCACAAAATCATTCTTCAAATCCCTGACCGTACAGGTTTTTACAATGTCAGGATTTTCAAAAACCGTATTCCGTGATGATTTATAAACATATGCCACAATGCGTTTCCCACCCGCATCAGGCTCTGGTGCACTGACTTCACATAACGGAGGTGTTATTCCGGACTCATACAGCACCGGATAATTTATTTTTTTGACGCTGCCATCAGAAACCAGCTTATTCATCGAAGGGTTCCTTATATTTCTGAATTCTTCATCACACCGACAGCAGTCATATTAAAATTGTCCGGCAATGACTCAGAACCGAATTTCTCCGGTGCAGGAAGTACGATTCTTGTGGCGCAGTTACTGAGAACAGCATGCATAAAATCATCTGACACGGTTTTACCCGGCACAGAGAGGGCTGTAATAACATTAATATTACGCATGTTCATTTTTCTCCGTTGTTTCTGATTGTTCTGTCATCGGGGAAATAAACATGGCATTCCCTGATTTTTCCCGGCAGGGAAGTGTCTTCTGCAAGAACTTCCTTCAGACGCTCATCTGCTGTTGCCACACGGACACATTTCATTTTTCCGGGTCGCACCGGATATTTCCCGGTGATCGCTGCCAGCGAGACATACATCAGTGCCAGCGTTGCCCAGAATGCGGTGACCAGTTGCATCAGTGACCGGTCAGTCTCCCTGACATAATCTGCAGCATCAGCAGCACGGTAACGGCAGATTTTCTCTTCTGCTCCTGGAAGATCATGCAGAGAAGGCAAACATTCTCTTACAGGAAACTGCCCGGCAGGGGCTGTTTGTCTTACGAAGTCAATTTCCTGAACCAGTAATTTTCCTGGTGTGGTGTTGTCCTTCCATAAAACAAACAGAGCCATCAGGGCCATTGTGGCCAGTGGCAGAATGACGGCGTATTTCAGACACCAGAACAGTCCTCGCAGAACCCGGGCGACAACATACCGGGCGGCATGGCCCGCCTGACGGGACGACGTATTATTTGCCATCATTGCCCCCTCCCTGACTGCCGGACATAAACTGCTGCGGATTCAGGTTGCCCAGCTGCTTCAGCATCTGGTCAGTATTAAAGCCGTTAAGATGACTTTCAGCCGATGGCGGAACAGGAACCGGACTTTCCGGATTGTCTTCTTCCGCTCTGCTCTGCGTGCGTTCCAGCGCCATCTCTTCCACGGTTTTCAGCTGGAAGCCGTCCTGGAACACCACGGTCACTTCGTTGCCCGCACCAATCGGTATCACCGGGTGATACTGTTCGGCACGTTTGATGTAGTAGTCACTGAGCGTCTGTGCGGCTTTCGATGCGCCGCCACCGATACCCATTTTAAGGACATCGCCGGCCCCGTAAGCAGCAGTGGCACCCAGCCCGACAGCCGGCTGGGAGGCGCGCTCCATTCCCTGACCGATACCGTCAACAAATCCCGCGCCCCATGCCCAGCCGAGGATTTTGCCGTTACGCATCACCACTTCGCCCTTGATACCGTTTTTACCCCGGAAGCTGACATGCCCCTTAATCGGCATATCAATAGTTTTGCCGTCCTTCAGGCAGCTGATATTGCGGGTACGTACAATGGCACGCTCACTGGACACATCCCCCCAGGCTTCCAGACCCACAAAACATCCCGTTGCGTCATACGTCTTGCTGTTCGGCATTTCCACCAGGCCGGTGATACGCAGCTGCATCGGCACCGTGGATTCATTACCGGTGACAGAGGCATTGGCATCCGCCCCTTCAATCAGCATGGCTTTCGCAAAACTTCCTGACGGAATGTACGGCAGTGATGGTCCCTGTTTTCCCTCATTACGGGTAAACACCTTACGCTGTATCCGGTTAGGCACCGGCACAGACTGGTACGTCACCTGTGGTGGTGGCGTGACACCATTCCCGGGATAAAACGCCGTCGGCGGTGGAACAGCAACGCTGCCCTGCGGCGGGAAGGATACGGGGGTGTTTCCTGGCTGTGGTTCGCCTTCCGGGCCGGGCGGTGAGGCAGGCATCTGCGGTACAGGCTCACCGGTCGCCGTGACGGGATTAGCACCCAGGGCTTTTACCTGCTCTGCCAGGGCGGCATTGTCCTGTCCCAGCTTTTCAATACGACGCTGGTCATCACCGCGCTGTTTGTTCAGAACATCCAGCTCACGACGGATTTCCTCATACTGCTTCTGCATCTGCGCTGCCGTCACCTGCATCTCTGTGGTGGCATGCTGACGCACCTTGTCATCAAAGGTCGTATCCACCACACCGGTCATATCCGGCACAGGCTCCTGTTCAGCCACGGTTTCACCGTTACCGGACATGTCCACATCAGACAGATACAGTGCCCCACCAATCGCGGAGGCTGTACCGACAACCACAATCCCCAGCCACAGGTACTGCTTGCGTTTCACAATGGTATTGATACTGGCCATCAGTTGCCCTCCCCGTCACGGATGACATACACATCCATGCGCGCACCTGCCAGTAACTGGCTGGCAGGCTGGCTGAACATCACGGCACGGGTTCCCGGCTGCCAGAAGTCACTTTCCCGGATATTCAGGGCAGACAGCGTTTTATTTTCCACGGCAAAGCGGACCATCTTCAGGTGATTCCCCGTCCATACGGCATCTGCCACTGAAGACAGCCCCGCCGGGGCCTGCAGGGTTTCCTTTGTCACCGGGACCTGATACCAGCCTGCGGGTAATTTTCCGCCACGGACGGCCTGGCTGATGGTCACAAGCAGGGATTCGTAAGGCGTGGACGTTTCCCACGCACCGGCTTCTTCTCCGGTTCCGCGCAGGTCACTGACCAGCTGAATGGTACGCCCCGCGCCTTCACGGGGAACGGCCTGAATGGAAAGATTCAGACCACGTTCTGTTTCCAGAATGAACGTAAAGGGCTTTTTGTTGACGGTGGCCACCACCACACCGCCGGAGGCGGTCTGCTCATTATTGGTCAGGGCACCATCCAGACTGTTCACGGCGATAATCCGGTCACCGGGAACGGTAAACAGATTCGGGCTGGTATTGCTGATGGCAATACTGGCCTGACCACCGTTCACCATTGGCACCACGGTGGGGGCCAGCGTACCGTTTGCGGCCATCACGCTGCAGGAAAAAAACAGGCTGCCGAATATTATTGCCGTATTATTTTTTCTCATCGTCTGTTTCCCCGAAATTATCCAGCCAGGTTACCCCGTTTTCCCGCTTCAGAATAAGGATGTAATGTTTGATATCAGTGAAAGGTTTTGAATCACCAATCCAGGTTTTAAGCACACCACGAATTTCCACACGGCCATACTGAGGCCAGACACGAACACTGGTCTGGAAAAAGGCTGAGTTCACGTTATCGTTTTTAATACGCTTCGCTTCTTCAGCCAGAATAACTTTCATCTGGTTCTGTGCGCCCGGGCGGATATATTGCAGAAGCGCCTGATGTGAGGCATCGACGGTTTCTGATGAAACATTCAGACGGAGGGCAATAAATGACAGCGCCATCTGCTGTAAATAAGAGGCGTCGGCACTGTTCTGTGACACGGCAAAGGGGGCATTAAATGCCATTGGCGTCACGGCAGTGCGTTGCTCATTCTGAAGACGGTAGTTATTCACCCCCTGAATGACGTTAACAGAGAGGCTGAGAACAATAAGCACTGACATAAATATAAAGGCGATGGCCATTACACGACTGGTACTTAAACGGGCACCGTGTTCCATATAACAATCCTGGTATCAGTTCTATTTAATCCACTGCCGGAAACACGAATCGGGAACATTATGAAAAATACCGCGCAGCAGGGCTGTTGGCATATACCAGTAAATCAGATCACGTAACCAGGAACTGCCCCGCCCTTTTTTCAGTTTTTTAATCCCGAAATAAACCAGAACCGCTGCACCAATACCGAACAGATATTTCGATGTTGTGATACCCCAGCCAATACAGATTGCTGCGGGGATCAGTTCATCCAGTGGCAGGCCAAACCAGCGGCTCTGGTTGGTCAGTGTTTCCGGGAAACGATATTTCTTAAGTTTATTCTCGTCTCCCGACATCGTTTTATTTCAGGCCAACGACGGCCATACCCACAGCAATAAATACAGAGATGATGGCAAAACCGGCCAGGAACTTGACGTTTTTGGTCATCATGTACATGACCGCACCGACCAGAACTTCAGCCAGAACGACCCATTTAACAACACTGGAGTCCTTACCGAAGGTCGCCTTAACCGTGGTGTTACCGCTTGCCATCAGGTCCTGGCCCTGTGCTGCCATTGCCAGTTGCGGGAAGAACATCATCAGAACAGCAGCCGGGATCACAGCGCGAGCCAGGCGAAGCATATTCAGACGAGTGAATTTAGAAAAAAACGACTTCTTTTTGACGGGCGCAGAAGCACCCTGAACACTTAAAACGGCGTCCATATGATTCCTCTGTTTAATATTGATAGATAAAAACTAAAGTTCTTTAAATGTTGACTCGCTCTCTTCGGTCACCTCCCTGAATATTTCTTCGTTATAGAAATCAGGAAATCGTTTCAGATGATCTCTGAGACGGATCTGGACTTCTATCGTTTTACTTCTTCCACTACGATCTTTGGCCTTAATAAGTCGGTTATTTGTATCTTCATCGAGATACACCGAGACTGTTCTGCTTATACCGCCTCTCGCGTTACGCCTCCTCACTCAATTCACCTCTGTTTCCCGACTAATAAAATTATGATTGCACAGAAACCGACGAAAAAAAACACGCCAAAATTGGCGTGCCTTATTTAACATTTACTTAACGCTATAAAATTCACGAATTATATTTAATAGCAAATCTATTTTCCCTTTATAGATACATGACACTCTGAATAAATCAAAGTGTTCAAAAAATTCTTTTATTTTCCGTTTAACTGGTTTAATTCGATCCTCAGATGCTCTGTCTGTAATACCCAATTCTCTGGCAATTGTTGCATGACCAACACCCAGCATATAAAAAGAGAAAACAAGCAATGTCCCGGGGGAAAGATCATTCCATATCGTTAATTTATCAGAAGTATTTGTATTACTTCCACTCTGACTTAACGCAAAAAATGGATAATCAGGAAACGGATTAATTTGCCATAAAACAACAGATTCGTCATTATAAAAAGAAACATTCTCCATCCTTATCTGATAGATTTCGCCATGAAAATTAAAACGACGACAAAATGCAGAGCCATGTCCAAGAGCCTGGCATTCCAATTCAAGTGATGAAAGAAAAATTTCAACCTGCAGACGTATATAACTCTCTCCGGATAAGGGTTTATCTTCTCTGGAAAAGAGTTCAATAAAAGCCCCATTGGCATAAAGGATTTTCCGGTTTTTGTTACGGACACAAACCGGAACGGGAGAATTTCTGTAGATATTCTGAACGTTAAGGATGTACTTATTTACAGATTGACTGTTAAGTGGCCTTTCTCTACGATCCAGCGCACACATAGGAACCTCCGTTAAGGATTCTATGGACAGTCGATGCAGGGAGTTCAGACCTCCCTGCATCGGCGATTTTCAGTTTCAATTTTTAACGTGGCATTAACCACGTAATTAATATACTAATTATCTGACGTATTGTCATCTTTTTGAATCATAAAAATTCTTATATTTGAACCAACTCAAACTTCATTTTCATTTATTCATCATCATTTTTTGGAAAAAACCGGTCCATCTCAACAGACACTTTCTCTCTGATATCGTCAACCATACTGGCATATTCAAACTTCGGGTTTCCGGAGACATGAGGACTGAGAGACTCAATACCTAAAATCTTTGCCACCGTTGACTGTGTTTTTACAACACATTCAAGAAGAAGTTTATTAAACTCTGTCTGGTTAAACGCAGACTCTTTACGCTCCATCTGTGCATCATATACGCGAAGCCCCAATTCAAGAAGCATTGAAGCAGTTCCTGAAAGGCTTATATCTTTATCTCTTGCTCCCTCCTGACGACGCTTTTCAACAATCATGTTAATTTTTTCATGAACCTCATTACTGATATACAGATTTACTCTGGCCATAAGACAGTACCTTTTATATTCTGAAACAAGTGTTTTATTTCATTTACTCATAGTTTGGTCTGAAAAAAGAAGAGCACCCCTAGCAGCGCCCCTAGGGGCATACTATAAAAAAACGCACGGCGCTGCTAGGGGCGGCCCTAATATATCCAAATGTTTTTCATAAAATTTGTCAGTACTGACCCTAACAAGGGTCGCCATAGGGTCGCCATAGGGTCGTCAACGACCCTATTTAATAATGTAAAATAAATTAAAATACATTATTAAAAACATAAGCTAATGATTCAAAAAGCAAATCAGCAAAAACTTGTTTTTGCGTAGTGTGTGGTGCTTTTGGTGGTGAGAACCACCAACCTGTTGAGCCTTTTTGTGGAGTGGGTTAAATTATTTACGGATAAAGTCACCAGAGGTGGAAAAATGAAAAAATGGATGTTAGCAATCTGCCTGATGTTTATAAATGGGATCTGCGAAGCCGCCGATTGCTTTGATCTTGCAGGTCGGGATTACAAAATAGACCCGGATTTACTGAGAGCGATATCATGGAAAGAATCCCGTTACCGGGTTAATGCCATTGGTATTAATCCGGTAACGGGATATGGCAGCGGACTGATGCAGGTAGATTCCCAGCATTTTAACGAACTGGCCCGCTATGGAATTAAGCCGGAACATCTGACAACAGATCCCTGCATGAACATTTATACCGGTGCTTATTATCTGGCAATAGCCTTTAAAAAATGGGGAGTCTCCTGGGAGGCCGTTGGTGCATACAATGCCGGATTCAGGAAGACCGAACGCCAGAACCAGAGACGTCTTGCCTACGCATCAGAGGTTTACCGG
The DNA here is from genome assembly GCF_005280595.1 of Escherichia sp. MR. Classification (NCBI taxonomy): domain Bacteria; kingdom Pseudomonadati; phylum Pseudomonadota; class Gammaproteobacteria; order Enterobacterales; family Enterobacteriaceae; genus Escherichia; species Escherichia sp. MR. The sequence goes on from NZ_SZVK01000028.1 coordinate 48,715, forward strand.
ATTTATACCTGGATAAAGAGCAGTAAAGGCATCCGGGTTCCGACCACGAAGAAATCACTTTCCCAAATTAACAGTGTGCAGAACAATTAATATTGTATACATTGTCAAATACCGGTTATGCCGCGACAGCGGCATGGAAGGCCACACACAAAAATATCATATGAGTGATAATGCTGACTGGCCGAAGCCCCGCAAAGCGGGACCCCATCTTATATATATCCGGTAACTGCGCAGCCTCCTGCCAGACCATTTTTCGCGGGCACAATATTTACAGACTACCGAAAAGCCAGTTGATGAAATTGAGGCCTATCAGACGACACAGCAATGCCGCAGGATGATAATATAAGTAAAGCCCCGAAAAATTTTTCGGGGCTTTACTTATATTATCATGACTTCCACTCCCTGAACTTTTCGGCAATCATCCATAATGCTTTGTTGATTCGGATATCACCGTCAATGCCTGTAATGGCTCTTGTTCTGGTATTTTTACCGGAGGCACTTCGCCCCGATAATCCACCTTTTATCATATTCTCCTGAACCCGCTGCCAGGTTGTCCAGAGATCGTTCTGTTTATCCTCCCAACGGCGGGGAGTAATTATTTGTTCTGGCGTCACTGGCGTTTTATTTTCATCTTCGTACCTGGCCATCAATGCAGCTCTGCCAAATAAATGTTGTTCGTCACTGTTAAGATGTATCTCTTTCATTGCCTCCATATTTTCAGTGACTTTATCAAAGACACCGAGCACTTCATACGCTCCCTCAATAACCTGCCCGACAATATCACCTTTATGTGGAACGCGGATTTCGCCAAAATTATTCCCACACACCAGGCCATTTGTGCAGACAAAACGAAAAATTCCTGGGATCATCTGATAACTGGATGAACCATCATGTGAATTAAGCAGGATAATTTCAGGAACTTCTTTCCCGTTAATATGCCCTTCCCTGCGAAGACGTAACATATGTTTACTGTATTCGCGGCGTCCTAAATCACGAACCCGACTCTGACAGGCAAAGAACGGCTGGAAACCTTCATCACGTAACTTATTGATGATATTGATGGTTGGGATATATGTATAACGCTCACTCCGGGATTCATGTTTATCACCAGAAAAGACAGATGGAACAAACTGCATTAATTCGTCATCCGTTAACGGGCGCTCACGGCGAATAGAATTATATCGACCAAAACGGGAAGCTAATCGCATAACAGTAACTCCTTTATGAAGGCATAAAATTAATAAAAGTTTTTTCGCTTAATATCATCCCCCTCGGTTATCGTTAACAAAAAGACAACAATTCCGAGGGGAAGGACCATCAAATCAGGTCAGTTCGGGACTGACCAACCTGCCGGGTGAAAAGCAGTAACAGCGCGATCAACTCATCAGCGTTTTTTCTGACAAGAGGAGTATGATTCTCCAGGCTATCCAGTAAGTCATGCAGCTCATTATTGACCTGGTGGAGCACCTTAAAGAGTGCACCAGAATCCCGGCAGCTCTGATATGCAAGATTTGCCTGAACAGCACGATTCTGCATGATCCCGATTTGTGCGATTGCGTCTTTCTGCTGATCGCCTGTTGGCTGATAAGTGGTGTTAAAAGAAAATGCGCTCATAATTCCTCCTGTATCTGATGTTTTCAGCCCCCATCATCTGTTGAGTTTCGGGAGCCGCGGTTTTGACGTTTTGCGGGGACCTGCCTTTTGTTCCCTCCGGTATTCACCATCACCTGTTTGAGAACCTTCGCCGCAAGGGGCATCACTGCCACGGCCTGACGCACCTGTCCTGGGCAGAACGCAAAATTTTTTACCGGGTTTTGGGTGAAAAATTTTGTGGGCTGTTCATTTACCCTGGACAGGTGCGGCAGGTTGTGGCTGTCTATGCCCCCGGCGACAGGGGCTTAAACAGGTGAATGGCACCGGACAGAACAACGGGCAGGGACCCGCCGCAACGACGTGAAGCGCGGTTTGCGAAACGGCGTTGCGCCTTACATCCCGGCGGCCTTTTGCCGGGATGCCAGGAGCGCAGGCCACGGCACGACAGAGGCGGCGCGACCGGAACGGTCGCTGCAAGCCCGGGGTTTTCACGCATCGGACCGTAGCGACAGCCCGAAACCGCGCCAGCGGGTTCGGCGGAGACTGGCGGGTGCGCCAGCAGCTGCCTGTCGGAGTCGGGCCTGACGACCGGATGCCGCCAGGCAGCCGGGAGCCGAAGGTGTCCCCGCCTCCGGAAATCAGAACAACAGAAACGACATAACAGAAAAATGCCTCACACCATGACGGGCAGGAAGGGCAGCGCCGCAGGCGCGGCCCTCCTGCATTTCAGGCAGGCGTAAGCCTGCCAGGGTTTTCCGGCGGCCTGGCAGGCCATACCCCCGCCGGAGCGGGGGAGTAAATCACCGACGGAACACATGACCGTCAATAAAGGTGAAGGAGTCCAGGAATAAATCCCGCGCATACGCCTCATAGTCAAAATAGAGCGCCACCGTCTCCGGCACGTCAGCCAGCAGGCCGGTATCACTGGCGAACTCAACCGCAAAAGCCTCCTCACTGTCAGCCTCGCCCCACCAGGCATCGCGGAAGGTGTCAAAATCCGTCTCACCGGTATCCTCCACCCAGAGACGATAAGCCTCTTCGCAGCCTTCATCCCGTGCCCGGCGGAAGCCTTCAACCCAGGCCCAGTTGATATGGCATTCAGAGGCCATATTCCCCGGGAATCCCTCATAATCCTGAAACATCAGTTCAGGATCGGCTTCATCCTGGTGAAGAGCACGGCAGGCGGCGAAAAAGTCGCGCTCATCATCAAACGTGGTCAGGTCAAACCAGCGTCCGGCGATGCTTCCACAGTTGTATTTGTGCCAGGTTCCAACGTATACAGCAGGTGCAACAACAGACATTCCCGAATCCTCCATAGTCACATGTTCTGCGGCACCGGGCGGTGCCGTGCCTCCATAAAAGCCGGGCGATAAGGCGGGGATGCACAGGGCGCAAGGGAAGCCGCAGCCTGACGCACACGGCTGGCGGGAGTTGGAGGGTGAGACCGCGAAATCTGAGCGGGTGAACGACCGGAAAATCACGGCAGACGGGAAGGAGGGACCGGGTGACCGCAGCGGCGAAGCGTACCCTTGCATCCCTGCCAGCCCGGCTAAGATGGAGGCACGGCACAGCCCGCACACGACGCTGAGGCCACAGAGCTGAAAACCCACAAGGCCATGCCCCGCATGGCCGGGTAAAAGCGGAGCCGCCGGCGACTTCCTTATTCCGGCGAGTGCAGAGGACACGCCGCATGACCTCCAGACCACCCCTGATATGAAACGATCATGATCGGCGTGTCCCTGCGTAAAATATACATGTCTGGTTCACCGGAGAATATCTGTGATATCCACAAGTTTTCTGTCGCACAGCCAGTCCTGCGCTTCACGCACCACGCTACTGTCGGGTTTCACCGCTTTCAGCGATGATGCCAGTCGCTTGATCAACATAACCAGTTCCCGTGTCTGTATGTCCGGCATTGTCTCCGGCGGAGCAGAGGGACTCTCATTTCCGACGCCCATCCCATGCGCTTCCAGTGTGGCACGGACAAACCAGGCGGCATCGACCAGTTGCTGGCGAATCCAGGTCAGATCGGCATTTCTGTCACGGGCTGCCATTCGCTCACCCGACAGCGCCTTGCTGATATGGCTGCGCACCAGATTATCCAGGAGTTCCTGCGCTTCTTCCGGTGAAAAGCCACCTGGTACTGATGAATCCCCTAATGATTTTGGTAAAAATCATTAAGTTAAGGTGGATACACATCTTGTCATATGATCAAATGGT
>NZ_SZVK01000029.1:0-51612 GCF_005280595.1 Escherichia sp. MR
AGCTGATAGAAACAGAAGCCACTGGAGCACCTCAAAAACACCATCATACACTAAATCAGTAAGTTGGCAGCATCACCGGTGAGATTGTGCCTTTTTACCAACCGGTAGTTAATGGTCGGGAAGGGACGTTACGCGGCGTAGAAGTTCTTGCCCGATGGAAACATCCTCATGGAGGATATATTTCACCTGTAGCATTTATTCCACTTGCTGAAAAATCAGGATTGATAGTTCCGCTCACCCAAAGTTTGATGAGTCAGGTCGCCACACAAATGAACGCGATCGCCAGTAAACTGCCGGAAGGATTTCATGTTGGGATCAATTTTAGCGCCTCGCATATTATTTCGCCGACATTTGTTGAAGAATGTCTGAAATATCGCGACAGCTTCACTCGCCATGATTTGAATCTCGTTCTTGAAGTTACTGAGCGTGAAGCGTTACATGTTGATGAAAATTTGGTTCAGCGATTGAACATTCTGCATGAAAATGGTTTTGTTATCGCGCTGGATGATTTTGGTACGGGCTACTCAGGGCTTTCTTATCTCCATGATCTGCACATCGATTATATTAAGATTGATCACAGTTTCGTCGGTCGGGTCAATGCAGATCCTGATTCCACCAGAATTCTGGACTGTGTGCTGGATCTGGCGCGCAAACTTTCTATCAGTATTGTCGCCGAAGGCGTCGAGACGAAGGAGCAGCTCGACTATTTGAACCAGAATAATATTACGTTCCAGCAAGGGTACTATTTCTATAAACCGGTGACGTATATTGAACTCGTCAAAATTATTCTCTCAAAACCGAAGGTGAAAGTGGTTGTTGAGTGAATATTGCACTAATTGATATAGCATGATGATATTTGGCTGAAAATTGATCAGCAAGGCGATGAAATGGTGCAATTGTAGACAGGTAATTAGCTCGTTGCTTCTTGTTACTATTGTTCATTATTTTGTTTGCTATAATTGTCTGAAGATTTTGTCAGGATCACCGTAAGTAGCATGAACAAAAGTAATAGCCTGGATTATTTCACTTTGTATATCATCTTTTCCATTGCGTTTATGCTGATCTCCATCCTGATTATCCTGATCGCCAAACCCAGCATCTGGCTAGGAGAAGTGCTTGTTACCATAAATTTAATCAATGCACTGGTTTGGCTGGTAATCAATTTGCTTAACCGGTTAAGAGAGAAGCTGGTAAGCCAAAGGGATCAGCATTAACCCTTCTTTTAAATACGTTTTGACAATTTGGGCTGACAGGATATTTGATCAGAAATGCTTATAAATCCAATCAGTAGATGATTAATCTTTGAAACTGGAAAAACTGGTCAGGTTTAGTTTTGGGAAAATTACTCTGCGGTGAGGCGGGGGGATACGGATATGATTGCAGTAAAATAGTTTTTGATACAGTGAAAACTGACGGAATAAACCAAAGCCAAATACTAACACTTCATTTTTGTTTATAAGCACATCCATCCGCTAAAAATATACCGCGTCGAATAAATCGACGCGGTACTACATTAACTATTATTTTTTGCCGATGGCACGCATGGTGTCATCAATTGCGGTAATTAACAGCATTTGCGGATCTTTAGCACAAACCTGATTCAGTTTTTCTACCACTTTGGCACTCAGTTCTGGAGATTGCTCAATTTTTAAATCACGGCTAGTAACGCTGGCATTACCCATTACAGCGACGATATCTGCAACCTGTGCGCTGTCAGTTTTTGCCATTTCGTTGGCTTCTGCGCAAGTAATGTAGGTTTCTGCCGGCAGGCCGTTCTTAATATTATAATCCTGCGCCCAGGTCATTGGTGCGAAAACAAACAGTCCAGCCAGTAAAGCAAATTTTTTCATCATCATACCTTATTTCATTTTACCCAGAATGGCACCACCTGTACCACCAATCACAGCACCTTTAATCGCGCCTTCCAGACCATTGCCGGTCAGGACGCCAGTGACTGCGCCAACGGCCGCACCTACTTTTGCGCCTTTACGGGCATTTTTACCATCGCGACCTTTTTCAGTGACTGCGCCAACACCTGCACCTACAGCAGCGCCTTTCAGTACGCCATTTACACCATTGCCAGTCAGTAAGCCTACGCCTGCGCCTAACAATGCGCCTTTAGTGGTGCGATTCATATCCGCCATGGCTGGCGTGGAGCAGAGTAATATTGAGATGAGCCCGAAGGCGAGTGTTTTTTTCTTCAACTTAGATGTCCGGTATTAAGTAAGTTGCACACACAATAATTTCGTCTTCAATTAAGAGCAGCTTAACTAAAGAACGCTCGATATTATTCAGATCATTCAAAATGAGCGCGGTTTGTATAATAAGAGTTATGTTTTTCGCTTGAATGGGAATAATCTTAAATAAGAATTAACTCATTGATTTTGAATATTTTATTCAAGAAATGTCATCAAGTGTTAACATTGCATTGCAAAGGTAAGGCAATCTGAAATATCAATGTTATTGTGTAATTTATATGTGAACAATATTTATCAGAAAACGTAATGTCAGTGATTTTATTCTGGTGGCGATAATGTGAATTAGTTGCGACTTAATTTGACACTGGAGCTTGAAGGGGGAGTGTTACCGTTTATACAAAACAGGAGGTAATTCCCATTTCCTGTACTAACAACGCAGCAACCAAATGAGCGAACTCAACGGAGGGAAGGGGGCTGTGCCTGGACGCCGATGACAACATTACTTAATAGCGAACCGGGGAAGAGAAAAATTTAACCAGGGTGTAATCTGACAGATACCTGTATAAATAACCGGTAACTGTCAGATCGGACCTGAGCTAATACAGCTTATTTCAGCTCTTCTGCTTCCGGCAGGGTCACGTTCAACTCAAGAATGGAAATATCACCATCTTTTTGCTCAAGCTGTACGGTCACCATCTCGGGATCGATTTGTACGTATTTACAAATGACCTCAAGAATATCTTTACGCAACTGGGGCAGATAGTGTGGTTCTGCATCGCTGCGACGGCGTTCAGCAACAATAATTTGCAACCGTTCTTTTGCAATGTTGGCCGTGTTTTTCTTCCGTGAGAGAAAGAAATCGAGTAATGCCATAACTTATCCTCCGAACAAGCGTTTGAGGAAGCCTTTCTTCTCTTCTTCAATGAAGCGGAAAGGACGTTCTTCTCCCAACAGACGTTCTACGGTATCAGCGTAGGCTTTACCCGCATCGGCGTTGATATCGAGAATAACCGGTTCCCCCTGGTTAGAGGCGCGCAATACTGATTGATCCTCTGGGATCACGCCGACGAGCTTGATGCGCAGGATCTCCAGCACGTCTTCCATGCTCAACATGTCTCCTTTATGCACGCGACCAGGGTTATAGCGCGTTAACAGCAGGTGCTCTTTTATGGGTTCTTCGCCGTTTTCTGCGCGACGTGATTTCGACGCCAGAATACCTAAAATACGGTCAGAGTCACGCACTGAGGAGACTTCCGGGTTGGTGGTAATAATGGCCTCATCAGCGAAATAAAGAGCCATTAATGCACCGGTTTCAATACCCGCCGGTGAGTCACAAACGATAAACTCAAAGTCCATCGCTTTCAGGTCATCAAGAACTTTGGCCACCCCTTCGCGGGTGAGGGCATCTTTATCGCGAGTTTGCGAAGCTGGGAGAATATAGAGGTTATCAGTACGCTTATCCTTAATTAACGCCTGATTTAGCGTTGCATCGCCCTGAATGACGTTGACGAAATCGTAAACGACCCGGCGCTCGCAACCCATAATCAGGTCGAGATTACGCAAGCCGATATCAAAATCGATCACGACAGTTTTCTTTCCCTTCTGGGCCAAACCAGTGGCGATGGCCGCGCTGGAGGTTGTCTTTCCAACGCCCCCTTTCCCCGAAGTAACAACAATAATGCGTGCCATAAAAATTCCTTGTTAAAAAGGGATCAATTTAACGATTGAACGGTCAAAGCGTTTTCGACTAATTGCAGTCGTGCTGCTTTGCCATAAAATTCTGCTGGGATTTTATCACTCAGCCAGTATTCACCGGCGATAGAGACCAGTTCTGCCATCAGACTCGTACAAAATATTTGTGCTTCCCGGTCACCACTTGCCCCGGCTAGCGCACGACCGCGCATCATGCCATAGACATGAATGTTACCATCTGCGATCAATTCTGCCCCTGCACTAACATGGCTTGTAACAATCAGATCACATTGTGGCGCATAAATGCGCTGACCGGAACGTACAGGGGTATCTATTAAGCGCGTTTTTGTGTCCGGTGTTGTATTTTTCGCAGGAACCTGGGGAGTCGGTGCTGGACGTGGCGCTTTTTCCTTTCCTTCAGTCAGGATTGGCAACCCCATCTTTTCGATTTCAGCTTTCAGCTTCGCATTTTTGCAGCCACTGACACCAATGATCCGCAAGCCTGTTGCTGAGATAGCTTTGTGCATTGCTGGCCAGTTGACCTGTTCTTCGAGGCCACTGACATTGAGTACGATGGGAGCATGATTTAAAAATGCCGGAGCCTGAGCGATTTTGTCTTCCAGCGCCTGATGAATAACCTTAGGTTCTGCCTCATGCAGATGAACCACAGATAAGGTGAAGCTGCTACCTTTAAGCTCGATTGGCGTGTTTGACATCCTGGCCTTACTCAATTAGCTAATTACCATCATCATCAGCGTGCGATGATATTACGAAGACTATAAGGCATGTTATAGTCTGGATTATATTGAGGCAAGTCACCCCCCCATTTATTCAGAGTAAAATTATGTTTTGTGTGATCTATCGAAGTAGTAAACGTGACCAGACCTATTTATATGTTGAAAAAAAAGACGACTTTTCACGTGTTCCAGAGGAGCTGATGAAAGGTTTTGGTCAACCGCAACTTGCGATGATTCTTCCATTGGACGGGAGAAAAAAACTGGTAAATGCCGATATTGAGAAAGTTAAACAGGCCTTAGCTGAGCATGGCTATTATCTTCAATTGCCACCTCCTCCTGAGGATTTGCTGAAGCAACATCTTTCTGTGATGGCGAAAAATACAGACAGCACTAAAAAATAACCAATATCCGGCGGTGGCATCATATTTGTCGGAGCGGGTTTTAAGATCCACGATGAAGTGAGAGGAACGTTATGTATCAACATCACAACTGGCAAGGTGCACTGCTGGATTATCCGGTGAGTAAAGTAGTTTGTGTTGGCAGTAATTATGCCAGACATATTAAAGAGATGGGGAGTGAAGTACCTGAAGAGCCCGTGTTGTTCATTAAACCTGAAACGGCACTGTGCGATCTGCGCCAGCCATTGGCTATTCCCTCAGATTTCGGCGCGGTTCATCATGAAGTAGAACTGGCTGTGTTGATTGGCGCGACGCTACGTCAGGCTACGGAAGAGCATGTGCGCAAAGCCATTGCAGGTTACGGCGTGGCGCTCGATCTGACATTACGTGATATTCAGGCAAAAATGAAGAAAGCCGGGCAGCCATGGGAAAAGGCCAAAGCGTTTGATAACTCTTGTCCTCTTTCCGGGTTTATTCCTGCCGCAGAGTTCACTGGCGATCCGCAAAATACATCGCTGGGTCTGAGCGTTAACGGCGAACAACGCCAACAAGGTACGACTGCGGACATGATCCATAAAATCGTTCCGCTGATTGCTTATATGAGCAAGTTTTTTACCCTCAAGGCCGGTGACGTTGTGTTAACAGGCACGCCTGATGGTGTCGGCCCGCTATACAGTGGCGATGAACTGACTGTTACTTTCGATGGTCATTCTTTGACAACTCGCGTTTTGTAATACTTTTTTGCCGCCTGAATGAGGCGGCAAAACTTGCATCGCTGTACCAGACTGGTTATAAGGTGCGTTTTAACGTAATGGCGGAACACCTGATGAGCGATATACCTTTCTGGCAAAGTAAAACCCTTGATGAAATGAGCGATGCAGAATGGGAGTCGTTGTGTGATGGTTGTGGTCAGTGCTGCCTGCATAAACTGATGGATGAAGACACCGACGAAATCTACTTCACTAACGTCGCTTGCCGTCAGCTTAATATTAAAACCTGTCAATGTCGGAATTACGAACGCCGCTTCGAGTTTGAACCTGACTGCATCAAATTAACCCGCGAAAACCTGCCAACATTCGAATGGCTACCGATGACCTGTGCATATCGATTGCTGGCGGAAGGGAAGGCATTGCCAGAGTGGCATCCGCTGATGACTGGTTCGAAAGCGGCAATGCACGGTGAGCGAATCTCTGTACGTCATATTGCGGTGAAAGAATCAGAAGTGATCGACTGGCAGGATCATATACTCAATAAACCGGACTGGGCGCAGTGAGCATTTGAAACAGAAGGGATTACTTTCTCGTTTTGAACGGGGCACTGTTGGTGCATCAGAACTGAAATTTACATTCAGAATTGCCAGGGGATTGTCATTATTATCTGCCCCCAATGCGAACAGAAAAATGCCCCTCTGTGCAGTAATGAAGATTGGATTTACTCCTGCACTTAATGCCCTGCGAGCAAATGTGCTGCAATTCATACGCTGTACGAACTTATACTGATACTCCTATTTCTCGGTGCTACATTCCTGTATTTATTGCCAGTTTCCAGAGACTGCTTATCTGCTCACTCACGTTTTTTCGAGAGAACGATAATATTTTTCGTGGGGAAATAACTGCAAAGGAGAATTCTTAATATCGTCGTTTAATTTGTCGAATGCGGACATGGATTTTATGCAGACCATATAAACATTCTCTGGTCGCTTGTTCTTAACAGAATGTTTTTTGCTGATACTCGCAATGTGGTGACCTGGTCGATGAAACTGGCACTGTATAGTGCCAGTCGCAACTTAGTTGGCTTGCTTTTTCATCATACTGATAATAAACAACAGCGCCGCACACAGCACCACCGACGGGCCTGCTGGCGTATCGTAAAACGCGGAAAAGGTTAAACCACCAGTTACGGCAATCATCCCCACCAAAACAGCGACACCAGCCATCTGCTCCGGCGTGCGGGCAAAACGACGTGCAGTAGCCGCAGGAATAATCAGCAGCGAGGTAATAATCAACGCGCCGACAAATTTCATTGCCACGCCAATCGTCAATGCCGTCACCAGCATCAACAATAATTTTACGCGCTGTAATTTCACGCCATCGACAAACGCCAGATCCGGGCTAATCGTCATCGACAGTAAATTGCGCCATTGCCAGAACAGAATTGCCACCACGATGACCACGCCAATCGCAATGGAGATAAGATCTTCCGGCGTCACTGCCAGCAAATCACCAAACAGGTATGCCATCAAGTCAACGCGAATGTTAGACATCAGGCTGACGACGACCAGACCCAGCGACAAAGCACTGTGCGCCATAATTCCCAATAATGTATCGATCGCCAGTTGTGGGCGCTTTTCCAGCCATACCAGACCGCCCGCCAGCAGCAGCGTAACCGCAATCACTGCATAGAAAGGATTCACATCCAGTAGCAGGCCAAACGCGACGCCAAGTAAAGATGCATGTGCCAGCGTGTCGCCGAAATAAGACATACGGCGCCAGACAACAAACGAACCCAGCGGACCTGCGGCACAGGCCAGCATGATCCCAGCTAACCAACCAGGAAATAATAATTCAATCATGAGCGATCATTTCCCCGACGCAGAATAATCCGCCCCTGTAAATCATGGCGGTGATTATGATGATGGCGATAGATACCCAGTTGCTCAGCACCGCGAGGTCCAAACATCGAAATAAATTCTGGATGCAGGGAAACGACTTCCGGTGTGCCGGAACAACAGATGTGGTGATTGAGGCAAAGTACTTCATCGGTTTTTGCCATCACCAGATGCAGATCGTGAGAAACCATTAATACGCCACAATCCAGTTCGCGGCGCAGTTGATCAATCAGGTCGTACAACGCAACCTGACCATTTACATCCACGCCTTGAGTGGGTTCATCCAGCACTAATAATTGTGGTTGATTTAACAACGCGCGCGCCAGCAGTACACGCTGCGTTTCGCCGCCAGAGAGCTTTTGCATTGGCGCGTCAATCAGATGCCCGGCCTGAACGCGTTTCAGTGCGGGCAGAATATCTTCTTTATATGTACCGGGGCGTAAGCGTAAAAAACGGTTTACGGTCAGTGGCAACGTGGTGTCGAGATAGAGCTTTTGCGGCACGTAGCCGATACGCAGTTTTCCGTGGCGCTTGATAACACCTTCATCTGGTGTTACCAGCCCGAGCACAACCCGCACCAGCGTCGACTTACCTGCGCCGTTCGGCCCAAGTAAGGTCAAAATTTTTCCAGGTTTAAGTTCCAGCGACACATCAGAGAGGACGCGGCGTTGGCCAAAAGAAACCGAGACATTTTCCAGGGAAACCAGACTTGTCATGTTAATTTTAGTCTTGCAGTAGTCATGAAATGTTATAATATCACACTTCTTGTATTCATTACGATGATTGGTCGCATTATGTTACATAAAAAAACGCTTCTTTTCGCAGCATTATCCGCCGCTCTCTGGGGTGGTGCAACACAGGCGGCAGATGCCGCCGTTGTTGCTTCGCTTAAACCTGTTGGATTCATCGCTTCCGCCATTGCTGATGGGGTAACAGAGACTGAAGTATTACTGCCTGATGGTGCTTCAGAACACGATTATTCACTGCGTCCATCGGATGTAAAACGCTTACAGAACGCGGACTTAGTCGTCTGGGTTGGCCCGGAGATAGAAGCGTTTATGCAAAAGCCGGTGAGCAAATTACCTGAGGCGAAACAGGTAACGATTGCGCAGCTTGAGAATGTAAAACCGATGCTGATGAAAAGTATTCACGGCGATGATGATGATCATAACCACGCGGAAAAAAGTGACGAAGATCACCATCACGGCGATTTCAACATGCATCTTTGGCTCTCCCCAGAGATAGCGCGGGCTACAGCGGTTGCAATCCATGGAAAATTAGTGGAACTTATGCCGCAAAGTCGAGCCAAACTTGACGCCAACCTGAAGGATTTTGAGGCACAATTAGTTGCAACCGATAAACAGGTTGGTAATGAGCTCGCGCCGCTCAAGGGAAAAGGTTATTTCGTTTTTCATGATGCTTACGGCTACTTCGAAAAACAATTCGGACTGACACCGCTTGGTCATTTTACCGTTAACCCAGAGATTCAACCGGGCGCGCAGCGTTTACATGAAATAAGAACACAGTTGGTTGAGCAAAAAGCAACCTGCGTTTTTGCTGAACCACAGTTCAGGCCAGCGGTCGTTGAAAGCGTCGCACGAGGGACATCCGTTCGTATGGGAACGTTGGATCCCCTTGGGACGAATATCAAACTGGGTAAAACAAGCTATTCAGAATTTCTGAATCAATTAGCCAACCAGTACGCGAGCTGCCTGAAAGGAGATTAATGAGGAAGTGATTACGTGCAACAGATAGCCCGCTCTGTCGCCCTGGCGTTTAATAATTTACCGCGACCACACCGCGTTATGTTGGGGTCGCTCACCGTTCTTACTCTGGCCGTCGCTGTCTGGCGGCCCTATGTTTACCACCGCGACGCCACGCCAATTGTTAAAACCATTGAGCTGGAACAAAACGAAATCCGTTCACTCTTACCTGAAGCCAGTGAACCGATTGATCAAGCCGCACAAGAAGATGAAGCCATTCCGCAAGATGAACTGGACGACAAGATCGCCGGAGAAGCGGGTGTGCATGAATATGTTGTTTCCACAGGCGATACGCTAAGTAGCATCCTCAATCAATATGGTATTGATATGGGTGATATCACCCAACTGGCTGCTGCGGATAAAGATCTGCGTAACCTGAAAATTGGTCAACAACTCACCTGGACATTAACCGCAGAGGGCAATTTACAACGTCTGACCTGGGAGGTTTCTCGTCGGGAAACGCGTACCTATGACCGCACTGCAGCAAACGGTTTTAAAATGACCAGCGAAATGCAGCAAGGGGAGTGGGTTAATAATCTACTGAAAGGCACTGTAGGGTCGAGCTTTGTTGCCAGCGCCAGAAGTGCTGGTTTAACCAGTGCTGAAGTGAGCGCAGTGATTAAAGCGTTACAGTGGCAGATGGACTTTCGGAAGGTTAAAAAAGGCGATGAATTTGCGGTATTAATGTCACGTGAAATGCTTGATGGCAAACGTGAGCAAAGCCAGTTACTGGGCGTACGTTTGCGTTCTGAAGGTAAAGATTACTACGCTATCCGTGCCGAAGATGGCAAGTTCTATGATCGTAACGGTACTGGTCTGGCGAAAGGATTCTTGCGATTCCCGACGGCGAAGCAGTTCCGTATCTCGTCTAACTTTAACCCGCGTCGTCTGAACCCGGTCACAGGTCGCGTTGCGCCGCACAGAGGGGTTGATTTCGCGATGCCACAGGGTACGCCGGTACTTTCGGTGGGTGACGGTGAAGTGGTTGTAGCCAAACGCAGTGGCGCCGCAGGTTATTATGTTGCGATCCGTCATGGCCGCACCTATACCACGCGTTATATGCACCTGCGCAAGATTCTGGTGAAACCGGGGCAGAAGGTAAAACGAGGCGATCGTATCGCGCTTTCCGGTAACACCGGGCGTTCAACCGGGCCGCATTTGCACTATGAAGTATGGATCAACCAGCAGGCCGTAAACCCGCTGACGGCGAAACTGCCGCGTACCGAAGGGCTGACTGGCTCCGATCGCAGTGAGTTCCTGGCGCAGGCCAAAGAGATTGTGCCGCAGCTACAGTTTGATTAATTAACACCCATTCGCAGCCGGTACGCAGTCAGTACCGGCTTTTTTATTTGGTGCGGGGCAAGTTGCGCCGCTACACTATCAGCAGATTGATATTTGCCTTATCCGAAACTGGAAAAGCATGGAAACGAAAAAAAATAATAGTGAATACATTCCTGAGTTTGATAAATCCTTTCGCCATCCGCGTTACTGGGGAGCCTGGTTGGGTGTGGCGGCGATGGCCGGCATTGCCTTAACGCCTCCGAAATTCCGCGATCCCATTCTGGCGCGGCTGGGACGTTTTGCCGGACGATTGGGTAAAAGCTCACGTCGTCGTGCGTTAATCAATCTGTCTCTTTGCTTTCCAGAACGTAGCGAAGCTGAACGCGAAGCGATTGTGGATGAGATGTTTGCCACAGCGCCGCAGGCGATGGCGATGATGGCAGAACTGGCGATACGCGGGCCGGAAAAAATTCAGCCGCGCGTAGACTGGCAGGGACTGGAAATCATCGAAGAGATGCGGCGTAACGACGAGAAAGTGATCTTTCTGGTGCCGCACGGCTGGGCGGTAGATATCCCCGCTATGCTGATGGCCTCGCAAGGGCAGAAAATGGCGGCGATGTTCCATAATCAGGGCAACCCGGTTTTTGATTATGTCTGGAACACCGTGCGTCGTCGTTTTGGTGGTCGTCTACATGCGAGGAATGACGGCATAAAACCGTTCATCCAGTCGGTTCGTCAGGGGTACTGGGGCTATTATTTGCCCGATCAGGATCATGGCCCGGAGCACAGTGAATTTGTTGATTTCTTTGCAACTTATAAAGCGACGCTGCCCGCGATTGGTCGTCTGATGAAAGTGTGTCGTGCGCGTGTCGTACCGTTGTTTCCGATTTATGATGGTAAGACGCACCGCCTGACAATTCAGGTTCGTCCGCCGATGGATGACTTGTCAGAGGCAGATGACCATACCATTGCGCGGCGGATGAATGAAGAAGTCGAGATTTTTGTTGGTCCGCGACCAGAGCAATACACCTGGATTTTAAAATTGCTCAAGACTCGCAAACCGGGCGAAATTCAGCCTTATAAACGCAAAGATCTTTATCCCATCAAATAGAAAAAGCCTCTCACAAAGAGAGGCTTTCGTCTGATGATAAATTCAAGTTTGCTTCAGAAGATTTGAAATCTGTCGAATTATCATTGAATTGCAGGCCGGATAAGGCGTTTTCACCGCATCCGGCAACGTACTTACTCTACGGTTAAAATACGCGTGGTGTTGGTAGAACCCACGGTACTCATCACATCGCCCTGGGTGACAATTACCAGGTCACCAGACATCAGGTAGCCTTTATCGCGCAGCAGATTTACCGCTTCGTTGGCTGCAACCACGCCATCATTCGCGCTGTCAAAATAGACCGGCGTTACACCACGATAAAGCGCAGTCAGGTTCAGGGTACGCTCATGGCGAGACATTGCGAAAATCGGCAGTCCGGAGCTGATACGGGAAGTCATCAGCGCGGTACGACCTGACTCGGTCATGGTGATGATAGCGGTAACACCTTTCAGGTGGTTAGCCGCATACATCGCGGACATGGCGATAGCTTCTTCCACATTGTCGAACTGAACGTCCAGACGATGTTTAGACACGTTGATGCTTGGGATTTTTTCCGCACCCAGGCAAACACGCGCCATGGCTGCAACGGTTTCTGACGGATACTGACCCGCAGCGGTTTCTGCAGACAACATTACTGCGTCAGTACCATCCAGCACGGCGTTTGCCACGTCCATAACTTCTGCACGAGTCGGCATTGGGTTGGTAATCATTGACTCCATCATCTGGGTCGCAGTGATTACCGCACGGTTCAGCTGACGCGCGCGACGAATCAATGCTTTCTGAATGCCGACCAGTTCAGGATCGCCAATTTCTACGCCGAGGTCACCACGTGCAACCATCACCACGTCAGAGGCGAGAATAATGTCGTCCATCGCATCCTGGCTGCAAACGGCTTCTGCGCGTTCAACCTTGGCGACAATTTTCGCATCACAACCAGCGTCGCGCGCCAGACGGCGTGCATAGTTCAGGTCTTCGCCGCAGCGTGGGAAGGAGACCGCTAGGTAATCCACGCCAATCAGCGCCGCAGTCTGGATATCTGCTTTATCTTTCTCGGTCAGGGCTTCAGCCGACAGGCCGCCGCCGAGTTTGTTGATCCCTTTATTGTTGGAGAGCGGGCCGCCGACGGTCACTTCGGTGAACACTTTCATGCCCTGAACTTCCAGCACTTTTAACTGAACGCGACCGTCGTCCAGCAGCAAGATGTCGCCAGGCACGACGTCAGCAGGCAATCCTTTATAGTCGATGCCGACTTTTTCTTTATCGCCTTCACCTTTCCCTAGGTTGGCGTCCAGCAGGAATTTATCCCCAATATTGAGGAATACCTTACCTTCTTTAAAGGTAGATACACGAATCTTTGGCCCCTGAAGGTCACCCAGAATAGCCACATGACGCCCCAGTTTTGCGGCAATTTCACGAACTTTATCCGCGCGCATTTTGTGATCTTCAGGCGAGCCATGAGAAAAGTTCATACGTACAACGTTCGCGCCGGCAGCGATAACTTTTTCAAGGTTATTATCGCGATCAGTAGCAGGGCCTAACGTGGTAACGATTTTGGTTCTGCGAAGCCTTCTGGACATGTAATACTCCGTTGACTGAAACAGCAAGGTGTTGCTTGAACATGAAATCCGAATGAAATAAAGCCATTGTGGCGATAAATTAATCTCATTCGGATGTCGTATAAGATTAGAACAATGGCAATCGTTTTAACGATCGTCACTTAAATTAAGTAACTGCTTATCAAAACGCGATTCCTTAAGAGCTTCCTTGACCCGCTTCAAGTTATCTCTGAATTTTGCGCCGCGTCGCAAAGTAAATCCTGTTGCCAGCACATCTATCACGGTCAACTGGGCAAGTCGAGAGACCATGGGCATATAAATGTCAGTATCTTCCGGTACGTCGAGGGTA
The DNA here is from genome assembly GCF_005280595.1 of Escherichia sp. MR. Taxonomy (NCBI): domain Bacteria; kingdom Pseudomonadati; phylum Pseudomonadota; class Gammaproteobacteria; order Enterobacterales; family Enterobacteriaceae; genus Escherichia; species Escherichia sp. MR. Next base: position 13,691 of record NZ_SZVK01000029.1, read on the forward strand.
ATTGCCAGCGTCGCTTCTTGGGCGAGTGGTGTACCAGCAGAGGTGAGGGCAATCACCATTGCGTCGTTTTCCCGCGCCAGTTGCGCCAGTTCAACCAGATTTTTGGTTCTGCCGGTATGGGAAATCAACACAACGACGTCTCCATCGCTACAGTTCATACAACTCATTCGCTGCAGTACGATATCGTCCGAGTAGATCACCGGAACATTGAAGCGAAAAAACTTATTCATTGCATCGTGGGCAACAGCGGCAGAAGAACCTAACCCGAAAAAGGCAATTTTTTTCGCCTGGGTGAGGAGATCAACAGCGCGATTGACGGCGGACTTATCCAGCGAGTGGCGGACGTGATCGAGAGTAGCCATTGCCGACTCAAATATTTTCCCTGTGTATGATTCAACGCTGTCATCTTCACTGACGTTGCGATTAACATAGGGTGTGCCATTAGCCAGACTTTGCGCCAGATGCAGTTTAAAATCAGGAAAACCGCGTGTGTCCATGCTGCGACAGAAACGATTGACCGTCGGTTCGCTAACATTGGCTTCCAGTGCCAGAGCAGCAATACTCGAATGGATCGCGTTGTCGGGCGAGACAAGAATGACCTCGGCAACTTTGCGTTCTGATTTGCTCAGATGTTCCAGTTTAGACTGGATTTTTTCCAGCATATTCATGATGTAAAGAGACTCACGGGTAATGACGATTTCCGCACGGAAAGAAATCGAAATGCAGTTTTGTCAGATATTACGCCTGTGCGCTGTGTTAATGACAAAAGCAGATAAAAAAGTTGTTATTTTTTTTCATAACATGATCAGTGTCAGATTTTTACCCAAAGGAAAACGATGGTTTTTTTATCAGTTTTGCCGCACTTTACGCGCTTTTGCCGTAATCGCACGGGTGGATAAGCGTTTACAGTTTTCGCAAGCTCGTAAAAGCAGTACAGTGCACCGTAAGAAAATTACAAGTATACCCAGGCTTAAGTACCGGGTTAGTTAACTTAAGGAGAATGACATGGCGGTAACGCAAACAGCCCAGGCCTGTGACCTGGTCATTTTCGGCGCGAAAGGCGACCTTGCGCGTCGTAAATTGCTGCCTTCCCTGTATCAACTGGAAAAAGCCGGTCAGCTCAACCCGGACACCCGGATTATCGGCGTAGGGCGTGCTGACTGGGATAAAGCGGCATATACCAAAGTTGTCCGCGAGGCGCTCGAAACTTTCATGAAAGAAACCATTGATGAAGGTTTATGGGACACCCTGAGTGCACGTCTGGATTTTTGTAATCTCGATGTCAATGACACTGCTGCATTCAGCCGTCTCGGCGCGATGCTGGATCAAAAAAATCGTATCACCATTAACTACTTTGCCATGCCGCCCAGCACTTTTGGCGCAATTTGCAAAGGGCTTGGCGAGGCAAAACTGAATGCTAAACCGGCACGCGTAGTCATGGAGAAACCGCTGGGGACGTCGCTGGCGACCTCGCAGGAAATCAACGATCAGGTTGGCGAATACTTCGAGGAGTGCCAGGTTTACCGTATCGACCACTATCTTGGTAAAGAAACGGTGCTGAACCTGTTGGCGCTGCGTTTTGCTAACTCCCTGTTTGTAAACAACTGGGACAATCGCACCATTGATCATGTTGAGATTACGGTGGCAGAAGAAGTGGGGATCGAAGGGCGCTGGGGCTATTTTGATAAAGCCGGTCAGATGCGCGACATGATCCAGAACCACCTGCTACAAATTCTCTGCATGATTGCGATGTCTCCGCCGTCTGACCTGAGCGCAGACAGCATCCGTGATGAAAAAGTCAAAGTACTGAAGTCTCTGCGCCGCATTGATCGCTCTAACGTGCGTGAAAAGACGGTGCGAGGACAGTACACCGCAGGTTTTGCGCAGGGCAAAAAAGTGCCGGGTTATCTGGAAGAAGAGGGCGCGAACAAAAGCAGTAACACGGAAACCTTCGTGGCGATCCGCGTCGACATCGATAACTGGCGCTGGGCTGGCGTACCGTTCTACCTGCGTACCGGTAAACGTCTGCCGACTAAATGCTCTGAAGTGGTGGTCTATTTCAAAACGCCAGAACTGAATCTGTTTAAAGAGTCGTGGCAGGATCTGCCGCAGAATAAACTGACTATCCGTCTGCAACCTGATGAAGGCGTGGATATCCAGGTACTGAATAAAGTTCCTGGCCTTGACCACAAACATAACCTGCAAATCACTAAGCTGGATCTGAGCTATTCAGAAACCTTTAATCAGACGCATCTGGCGGATGCCTATGAACGTCTGCTGCTGGAAACCATGCGTGGTATTCAGGCATTGTTTGTACGTCGCGATGAAGTGGAAGAAGCCTGGAAATGGGTAGACTCCATTACTGAGGCGTGGGCGATGGACAATGATGCGCCGAAACCGTATCAGGCCGGAACCTGGGGACCTGTTGCCTCGGTGGCGATGATTACTCGTGACGGTCGTTCCTGGAATGAGTTTGAGTAATATCTCGACTTATCCTTACGGGTTATTTTACCGGTAACATGATCTTGCACAGATTGTAGAGTAATTTTTACACTTTTGAGCCTCGTGTGGATTCACCCACGAGGCTTTTTTTATTACACTGACTGAAACGTTTCTGCCCTATGAGCTCCGGTTACAGGCGTTTCAGTCATAATTTTCCTGAATGAAACGCGTTGTGAATCATCCTGCTCTGACAACTCAATTTCAGGAGCCTTTATGAATCCACAATTGTTACGCGTAACAAATCGAATCATTGAACGTTCGCGCGAGACTCGCTCTGCATACCTCGCCCGGATCGAACAAGCGAAAACTTCGACCGTTCATCGTTCGCAGTTGGCATGTGGTAACCTGGCACACGGTTTCGCTGCCTGCCAGCCAGAAGACAAAGCCTCTCTGAAAAGCATGTTGCGTAACAATATCGCTATCATCACCTCCTACAACGACATGCTCTCTGCCCACCAGCCTTATGAACACTACCCAGAGATTATTCGTAAAGCACTGCATGAAGCCAACGCGGTCGGTCAGGTTGCAGGTGGTGTTCCGGCTATGTGCGATGGTGTAACCCAGGGGCAGGACGGCATGGAACTGTCGCTGCTAAGCCGCGAAGTGATTGCAATGTCTGCGGCGGTGGGGCTGTCCCATAATATGTTTGATGGCGCGCTGTTCCTCGGCGTGTGCGACAAGATTGTCCCTGGGCTTACGATGGCGGCTTTGTCGTTCGGTCATCTGCCTGCGGTATTTGTGCCATCAGGTCCAATGGCAAGCGGGTTGCCAAATAAAGAAAAAGTGCGTATTCGCCAGCTTTATGCCGAAGGCAAAGTGGATCGTATGGCTCTGCTGGAGTCAGAAGCTGCATCTTATCATGCGCCGGGTACATGTACTTTCTACGGTACTGCCAACACCAACCAGATGGTGGTGGAGTTTATGGGGATGCAGTTGCCGGGCTCTTCTTTTGTTCATCCGGACTCCCCGTTACGTGATGCATTAACTGCAGCCGCAGCGCGCCAGGTTACACGCATGACCGGCAACGGTAATGAATGGATGCCGATCGGTAAGATGATCGACGAAAAAGTGGTGGTGAACGGCATCGTGGCACTGCTGGCGACCGGCGGCTCCACTAACCACACAATGCACCTGGTGGCGATGGCGCGTGCGGCGGGTATTCAGATTAACTGGGATGATTTCTCTGATCTTTCTGATGTCGTACCGCTGATGGCGCGTCTCTACCCGAACGGTCCGGCCGATATTAACCATTTCCAGGCAGCGGGTGGCGTACCAGTGCTGGTGCGTGAACTGCTCAAGGCGGGCCTGCTGCATGAAGATGTCAACACGGTAGCGGGTTTTGGCCTTTCGCGTTATACCCTCGAACCGTGGCTGAATAACGGTGAGCTGGACTGGCGCGAGGGCGCAGAAAAATCGCTCGACAGCAATGTGATTGCTTCCTTCGAGCAGCCTTTCTCTCATCATGGCGGGACAAAAGTGTTAAGCGGTAACCTGGGCCGTGCGGTTATGAAGACCTCTGCCGTACCGGTAGAAAACCAGGTGATTGAAGCGCCTGCGGTTGTTTTTGAAAGCCAACATGACGTTATGCCTGCCTTTGAAGCGGGTTTGCTGGATCGCGATTGTGTGGTTGTTGTCCGTCATCAGGGGCCAAAAGCGAACGGAATGCCAGAATTACATAAACTCATGCCGCCACTTGGTGTATTATTGGACCGGTGTTTCAAAATTGCGTTAGTTACTGATGGACGACTCTCCGGTGCTTCAGGTAAAGTGCCGTCAGCTATCCACGTAACACCAGAAGCCTACGATGGCGGGCTGCTGGCAAAAGTGCGCGACGGGGACATCATTCGTGTGAATGGACAGACAGGCGAACTGACGCTGCTGGTAGACGAAGCGGAACTGGCTGCTCGCGAACCGCACATTCCTGACCTGAGCGCGTCACGCGTGGGAACAGGACGTGAATTATTCAGCGCCTTGCGTGAAAAACTGTCCGGTGCCGAACAGGGCGCAACCTGTATCACTTTTTAAGATGACAAATTTGTAATCAGGCGAGAGAAAACTCTGATGAAAAACTGGAAAACAAGTGCAGAATCAATCCTGACCACCGGCCCGGTTGTACCGGTTATCGTGGTAAAAAAACTGGAACACGCGGTGCCGATGGCAAAAGCGTTGGTTGCTGGTGGGGTGCGCGTTCTGGAAGTGACTCTGCGTACCGAGTGTGCAGTTGATGCTATCCGTGCTATCGCCAAAGAAGTGCCTGAAGCGATTGTGGGTGCCGGTACAGTGCTGAATCCACAGCAACTGGCAGAAGTGACCGAAGCGGGTGCACAGTTCGCAATCAGCCCGGGTCTGACTGAGCCACTGCTGAAAGCGGCGACTGAAGGTACAATCCCTCTGATTCCAGGGATCAGCACTGTTTCCGAACTGATGCTGGGTATGGACTACGGCCTGAAAGAGTTCAAATTCTTCCCGGCTGAAGCTAACGGCGGCGTGAAAGCCCTGCAAGCGATCGCAGGTCCGTTCTCCCAGGTGCGTTTCTGCCCGACTGGTGGCATTTCTCCGGCTAACTACCGTGATTACCTGGCGCTGAAAAGCGTACTGTGCATCGGTGGTTCCTGGCTGGTTCCGGCGGATGCGCTGGAAGCGGGCGATTACGACCGTATTACTAAGCTGGCGCGTGAAGCAGTAGAAGGCGCTAAGCTGTAAGAGTCAAAATGCCTGATCGAGAATCGGGCATTTTTGAGGATGATGACAAACGCAACATTGCCTGATGCGCTATGCTTATCAGGCCTACAAGTGAATTGTAATATATTGAATTCATAAGATTTGTAGGTCAGATAAGGCGTTTACGCCGCATCTGACATAAACAAAGCGCACTTTGTCAGCAATCTGAAATGCCCGATTGTGAATCGGGCATTTTTGTAGCTTGTTTTTAACAGATTTAACCTTGCACTTTCACCTGACCGGCGGCGTGCTTCGCGCGTTCAATGGCCTCATCAATACTCTCTGCAGTCGCCAGTGCCACACCCAGACGACGGCTGCCATCAATTTCCGGCTTACCAAATAATCGAATCTGTAGACCTGCGCCTACGGCATTCTGCACATTATCAAACGTGACATTCTGACTGGTCAGTTGCGGCAGGATAACCGCAGAAGCGGCTGGACCATACTGGCGGATCCCACCAACAGGCAGTCCAAGGAACGCGCGTACATGTAGGGCAAATTCTGAGAGATCCTGAGAAATTAACGTCACCATCCCGGTGTCATGCGGGCGAGGGGAGACTTCACTGAAAATCACCTCATCACCACAGACAAACAACTCGACACCAAACAGCCCATAACCTCCCAGCGCCAGCACCACTTTACGGGCAATCTCCTGCGCACGTTCAAGGGCAAGGGGGCTCATTTGCTGCGGTTGCCAGGATTCACGGTAATCTCCATCTTCCTGACGATGGCCGACTGGCGCACAGAAATGGACACCATCCACGGCGCTGACGGTCAGTAGTGTAATTTCGAAGTCAAACTTAACCACGCCTTCAACAATCACACGACCTGCTCCAGCGCGACCACCTTGCTGGGCGTACTCCCACGCCTGAGCAAGCTGTTCGACAGAGCGAATAAATGTCTGCCCCTTGCCGGAAGAACTTATCACCGGTTTAACAATACAGGGATAGCCAATGGCGGCAACCGCCTCGCGGAAAAGGTTTTCGCTGTCGGCAAAACGATACGTTGAAGTGGGAATTTGAAGCTCTTCTGCCGCCAGACGGCGGATACCCTCGCGATTCATGGTTAATTTTGTCGCGCGCGCGCAGGGGACAACATTCAGTCCTTCCTCTTCAAGCTGGATCAGCATATCGGTGGCAATAGCTTCAATCTCCGGCACGATATAGTGCGGCTTTTCCAGTTCAACCACGCGGCGCAATGCATCACCATCCAGCATATTAATGACATGGGAGCGGTGTGCGACATGCATGGCTGGCGCGTCGGCATAGCGATCAACCGCAATCACCTCTACGCCGAGGCGCTGGCACTCGATTGCCACTTCTTTACCCAGTTCACCGGAACCTAATAACATCACGCGAGTTGCTGCCGGACGCAGCGCAGTGCCTAATAACGTCATAACGAATATCCCCTGATTAATTCCGGGTGAAGTATAAACGAAAACGTTTGCGTGTGTCTTTATTGCTTGATTGCTTGCGTTGATTTCTCGATTGAAAAGAAATATACTGTATAAAATTACAGTTATGATGAGAGGCTGCAAATGGCGGTTGAAATTAAATACGTAGTCATTCGTGAGGGCGAAGAGAAGATGTCGTTTACCAGCAAAAAGGAAGCCGATGCTTATGACAAAATGCTTGATACGGCGGATCTGCTCGACACCTGGCTGGCAAATTCCCCGGTCAAAATGGAAGACGAGCAACGTGAAGCTCTTTCACTGTGGCTGGCAGAACAGAAAGATGTCCTGAGTACCATCCTGAAAACAGGCAAATTACCGTCTCCGCAGGTGGTCGATAATAGCAACGATGCGGAAGATGAGACCCACGCCGCCTGAAGCAACTTGCGCTCCTGACAATTTGTACCATGCTTTCTCCTGAATCATTGTGCTATGGAGAAAAACATGAAAAAAAGAGGAGCGTTGTTGGGGCTGTTACTGCTTTCTGCCTGCGCATCAGTTTTTGCTGCAAATAACGAAACCAGCAAGTCAGTAACTTTCCCAAAGTGTGAAGGTCTGGATGCAGCCGGAATTGCCGCGAGTGTAAAACGCGATTATCAACAAAACCGCGTAGCGCGCTGGGCAGACGATCAAAAAATCGTTGGTCAGGCAGATCCGGTTGCGTGGGTTAGTTTGCAGGATATTCAGGGTAAAGATGATAAATGGTCAGTTCCACTGACCGTGCGCGGTAAAAGTGCCGATATTCATTATCAGGTAAGCGTGGACTGTAAAGCGGGAATGGCGGAGTATCAGCGTCGTTAATGGCTATTAGTCATTGCGCATAATTCCTGGCGGATGTGGTGTAAGCACCTGTCCGCCTTACAATGCATCAGACCCCGTAGGCATGATAAGGCGCGACAGCATCGCAGTAGGCAATCAGCAGTAGATAATCCCCAATCAATCCTTCCTCCAAATTCCCACCATAGCCGAGTTCCTTATCTGACGCGAATTTCCGTCGCTGACTTCCTTTCGGTCCGTTTATTTGCGCATCTTTTGCCGCAATATACACTTTCTGACATCCTCATCCGCTATGCTACAGGCACTAAAAATGGTTATTGAGGAGCAAATATGGCTAACTGGTTAAATCAACTGCAATCCCTTCTTGGGCAAAGCAGTTCTTCTACCTCCTCGTCTACGGAGCAGGGATTGGGCAAACTTTTAGTGCCGGGCGCATTAGGCGGGCTGGCAGGGTTGCTGGTCGCAAATAAATCAGCACGTAAACTTCTCACGAAATATGGCACCAATGCGTTGCTGGTTGGCGGCGGAGCGGTAGCGGGTACGGTGCTGTGGAACAAATACAAAGATAAAATTCGTGCGGCGCATCAGGATGAACCGCAATTCGGCACTCAAAGCACGCCGCTGGATGAGCGTACGGAACGTTTGATCCTTGCGCTGGTCTTTGCCGCTAAAAGTGATGGTCATATTGATGCCAAAGAACGTGCAGCTATCGACCAGCAATTGCGTGAAGCCGGCGTGGAAGAGCAGGGGCGTGTACTCATTGAGCAGGCAATTGAACAACCGCTGGATCCGCAGCGCCTGGCGAACGGGGTTCGTAATGAAGAAGAGGCGCTGGAAATCTATTTCTTGAGCTGTGCAGCTATTGATATTGATCATTTCATGGAGCGTAGCTACCTGAATGCATTGGGCGACGCGCTGAAAATTCCCCAGGATGTTCGCGAAGGGATCGAACGCGATCTCGAACAGCAAAAGCGCACTTTGGCGGAATAATTCCGCTCTCTGGATAGCCTGACAGTGGACTATTTCTGGCTATCCAGAACCGCACAGCCATTTGAACGGACTGATTTTCTCTGTCAGCATATCATTCGATATCCACGCCATTACCTGTCATCATCTGAGCAATGACTACCCTGTTTCGCTTGCATACCGGGTGAGTTTTGCCACCCTTATAAGATGTTTCAACCAGAAAGAACAATAACATGCTACCAAAAGCCGCCCGCATTCCCCACGCCATGACGCTTCACGGCGATACGCGCATCGATAATTACTACTGGCTGCGGGACGACACGCGCTCACAGCCGGAAGTGCTGGACTATTTGCAACAAGAGAATAGCTACGGTCACCAGGTGATGGCTTCGCAACAAGCCTTGCAGGATCGCATATTAAAGGAAATCATCGACCGCATTCCGCAAAGAGAAGTCTCTGCGCCCTACATCAAAAATGGCTACCGCTACCAGCATATTTATGAACCTGGCTGTGAATATGCCATCTACCAGCGTCAATCGGCGTTCAGTGAAGAGTGGGATGAGTGGGAAACATTGCTCGATGCCAACAAGCGCGCGGCGCACAGTGAGTTTTATTCGATGGGCGGAATGGCAATTACCCCCGATAACACCATTATGGCGCTGGCGGAAGATTTCCTTTCCCGACGCCAGTACGGCATCCGTTTTCGCAATCTTGAAACGGGCAACTGGTATCCCGAATTGCTGGATAATGTCGATCCCAGCTTTGTCTGGGCGAATGACTCGTGGACTTTCTATTATGTGCGCAAGCATCCGGTGACGCTGCTGCCTTATCAGGTCTGGCGACACACCATCGGGACTCCGGCATCGCACGATAAACTGATCTACGAAGAAAAAGACGATACCTATTACGTCAGTTTGCATAAAACGACATCGAAGCACTATGTTGTCATTCACCTGGCCAGCGCCACCACCAGTGAAGTTCGCTTGCTGGACGCGGAAATGGCCGATGCCGAGCCGTTTGTTTTTCTGCCGCGCCGCAAAGATCACGAATACAGTCTTGATCACTACCAGCATCGGTTTTATCTGCGTTCCAACCGCAACGGCAAAAACTTTGGTTTATACCGTACCCGTATGCGTGATGAACAACAATGGGAGGAGTTAATTCCGCCACGCGATAACATCATGCTGGAAGGGTTTACGCTGTTTACCGACTGGCTGGTGGTTGAAGAGCGTCAGCGCGGGTTAACCAGTTTGCGCCAAATTAACCGCAAGACACGAGAAGTCATCGGCATTGCCTTTGATGATCCTGCCTACGTGACCTGGATTGCCTACAATCCAGAACCTGAAACCGCTCGATTGCGTTACGGTTATTCCTCCATGACCACGCCAGATACTTTGTTTGAACTGGATATGGATACCGGCGAGCGCCGCGTGCTGAAACAAACTGAAGTACCCGGTTTTGATGCGGCGAATTACCGCAGTGAACACTTGTGGATCACTGCCCGGGATGGCGTCGAAGTTCCGGTTTCGCTGGTCTATCATCGTAAGCACTTCCAGAAAGGCAACAATCCGCTGTTGGTATACGGTTATGGTTCTTACGGAGCAAGCATAGATGCCGATTTCAGTTTCAGCCGCCTGAGTTTGTTGGATCGTGGATTTGTCTACGCCATTGTCCATGTTCGCGGTGGTGGCGAGCTGGGGCATCAATGGTACGAAGACGGTAAATTTCTGAAGAAGAAAAATACGTTTAATGATTATCTTGATGCCTGCGATGCATTGTTAAAACTGGGCTATGGCTCTCCTTCGCTCTGTTATGCGATGGGGGGGAGTGCGGGGGGCATGTTGATGGGCGTTGCTATTAATGAACGCCCGGAATTGTTCCACGGTGTTATCGCCCAGGTGCCGTTTGTTGATGTCGTAACAACGATGCTTGATGAATCAATTCCTCTGACCACTGGCGAATTTGAAGAGTGGGGGAATCCGCAAGATCCGCAATATTACGAGTACATGAAAAGCTACAGCCCGTATGACAACGTCACCGCACAGCCTTATCCGCATTTGCTGGTAACGACCGGTTTACACGATTCACAGGTGCAATACTGGGAACCGGCAAAATGGGTGGCTAAATTGCGTGAGTTGAAAACCGATGACCATCTGTTATTGCTGTGTACCGACATGGACTCAGGGCATGGCGGTAAATCGGGGCGGTTCAAATCTTACGAAGGTGTGGCGATGGAATATGCTTTTCTGGTCGCGCTGGCGCAGGGGACATTACCCGGTCAGCCAGCGGCTTAAGCATTCTCCAGGTAATGCTTCAACGTTAAACGCAATTCCGGGCTCATACTGTCGAGGTTATTAAACAACCAGCGCAGGTAGCCCGGATCGCGCTCTGCAACTTCTGATACTGCTTTACCGCGATACTTGCCAAACGTGAACGTCGTTAACAATGATGGACGTCCAGTGATATCCGCCATTTGTTCCACCGTCCAGCCGGATGTGTTCATAATATCAATAAGCAAGGCAGCGGTGATGTAACAGTCATACAGCGCACGGTGGTGATGCAAGCCTGGCGGCGTTTGTACACTGAGTTTACGCGTTTTATACAACGCCATATTGCTGTACTTGATTCCTGGCCACAAACGACGAGCCAGTTTCATCGTGCAGATCCACTCGCCAGGCATTTCAGGCAATACGCGGCGGTCAAAGCTGGCATTGTGGGCGACATACCATTCACTACCGTAGTAGTGCGGGATCACCTCTTCAATCCACGGCTTGTCGGCGACCATGGCTTCGGTGATGCGATGAATCGCCATAGCTTGCGGAGTAATGGGACGGTCGGGGCGCACCAGGTGGCTCATGGGGTTGACGATTTTCCCATCAACAACATCAACTGAGGCGATCTCGACGACCCCTCCCTGTAAACCGCAGGTTTCTGTATCGATAATACGCAGCATGGCAAAACTCCGGGCCGAAAACGCCTAGCGTAATGGAATGATATCGCCTTGCCAACCCTGCGCTGTGCGTTGACCAACTAACAATAACGAACCGCGATCGGCGCGAACAATAAGGCTGCCACGTTCATCCCACAGTGCGCTGTTGCCCCGGGCATTAGCCATCAGTACGGCGATGGAGAACTGATGTGAGAAAAATTGTAAGTGGCGAGTAGAAGCCAATAGTTCGGGCTCACTGATGCACTGACCGGTGGTAAACAGTGAACAGGTTGGGGGCATATCAATGCCTTCAGGTTGTCCATCCACCACAGTGATGGTTTTAGAATGTCGATCCAGACATGCTCCGTGGCTTTGATGATAAATTCCGGGCGCGTTCATCCCTGGCGCGAATACGGCAATACCACGAATAAAACGTTCATTATGTTCAACGGGGAGGCCGGTAATAATGGTCATTCTCCATGTTGTCGCGGCATAACAAAGCGGGGCTAACAGCGAAAGGTCGGGCGGGGCAGGAAGAGAGCGTCGCTTATAATCACATCCCAGTAGAGAAAGCGAGGGGAAAACTAAAAGTTCGCACTGCTGTCTGGCGGCAGCCCTCACGAACTCCAGATGATGGGCCACCTGCTCAGTGAGTGAGGCATTACGAGGCTCATATTGTGCTGCTGCGACTTTCCTGTATGTCATAATGACTTCCTTTTCACAGTGTCCGCAAATATTGATGCGTATAAGAAAATACTCACAATTTAGCAGGCGCTATGTAAGAAAGTGTAACTTAATATAAGGTTTATTTAAGTTTAGGCTCGTAAGGTAAGCGTGACAGATTTACAGAGGCAAGGCGGTGGGTAATAAGGCGCTCACGAAACCAGCTTCGCAGGTGTTCCGGTTGTTCACGTTCAACCGCCTCAGCAATTACCGGCATATTGTAACGTTCTTTAAATGCCACCCCGGCAGCCGCCAGATCGACATTAACTTTATCCATTTCAGTTTGATCCAGTTTAGCCAGATTCTTCAGCATATTGTGTCTCCTCGTTAATTGCGGGCAAAAGTTACTAAGAGTCAGCCAGGATGGCAAGCCGGAATTGATGATCCTCGACTCTATCATTAGACAAGGTTATGCTCTGTAAAAAAGTTATTACAAAAAGGAATAGATAATATGGTTTCAACTGCACGTTCTCTTCGTTACGCACTCGTATTATTTGCCGCTTCGCTAGCGCCTTCTGTCTGGGCACATGCGCATCTGACGCATCAGTATCCTGCGGCGAATGCGGAGGTTACTGCTGCCCCACAGGCCATTACGTTAAACTTCTCTGAAAGTATTGAACCCGGATTCAGCGGCGCCAAAATCATCGGTTCAAAGAATGAAGATGTTAAAACATTACCAGCGAAGCGTAATGAACAAGACAAAAACCAATTGATTGTTCCGCTTGCCGACGCCCTGAAGCCCGGAAGTTATACCGTCAACTGGCATGTTGTCTCGGTGGACGGGCATAAAACCAAAGGGCATTACACCTTTACAGTGAAATAAAACATGCTGGCGTTTACCTGGGTCGCATTGCGATTTATCCATTTTACCTCCCTGATGCTGGTCTTTGGCTTCGCGATGTATGGCGCATGGCTGGCACCAATAGCAATTCGTCGCTTGCTGACGAAACGTTTTCTGCGTTTACAACAACATGCTGCCGTCTGGAGTTTGAGCAGCGCCGCTGCGATGTTCGCCGTACAGGGCGGGTTGATGGGCGCGGGATGGTCGGATGTGGTTTCGTTGAACATTTGGCAATCAGTGTTACAAACGCAGTTTGGTGGAGTCTGGATTTGGCAAATCGTTCTCGCCCTCGTTACGCTAACCGTCGCTCTGATGCAACCTGGGAACATGCCACGTTTGTTGTTTGTGCTAACTACCGCGCAATTTATCCTGATGGCGGGAGTAGGACATGCGACGTTAAACGAAGGATTAACGGCGAAAATCCATCAGACTAATCACGCTGTACATCTGATTTGCGCGGCGGCATGGTTTGGTGGCTTGCTGCCGGTCGTCTGGTGTATGCGGTTGGTAAAAGGGCGCTGGCGACGTCAGGCCATTCATGCACTGATACGATTCTCCTGGTGTGGACATTTTGCGGTAATTGGCGTGCTGGCAAGCGGCGTGCTTAATGCATTATTCATCACCGGATTTCCCCCAACACTTGCGACTTACTGGGGGCAGCTTTTATTTCTAAAGGTCATATTGGTGATGATTATGGTAGCCATTGCACTGGCAAATCGTTATGTTCTGGTGCCACGGATGGGGCAAGATGAAGACCGTGCGGCTCCGTGGTTTGTTTGGATGACAAAACTCGAATGGGCGATAGGTGCGGTAGTGCTGGTGATTATCAGCCTGCTTGCAACTCTCGAACCTTTTTGATGGATTACGAAAATGATGAAAAAAAGTATTCTGGCATTTGTATTGCTTACCAGTTCGGCAGCGGCGCTGGCAGCGCCACAAGTGATCACCGTTAGTCGTTTTGAAATGGGTAAAGACAAATGGGCATTTAATCGTGAAGAAGTGATGCTGACATGCCGACCGGGCAACGCGCTGTATGTCATTAACCCCAGCACCCTGGTGCAGTACCCTTTGAACGATGTCGCGCAAAAAGAAGTTACCAGCGGAAAGACCAACGCCCAGCCTATTTCAGTGATCCAGATTGATGATCCTAACAAACCAGGTGAAAAAATGAGTCTGGCACCGTTTATTGAAAGAGCTGAGAAACTCTGTTAATCATCTACAGTAAATGTTTGATTTCAAATAAAAAACCTCCTCAGCTCTTTCACCAGAACGGGCGGTTTTTAACATTTAAGACGATGACAAGCACGCTTTTTATTGACCATTTTGCACGCAAACTGGCAAACCTGGTGTCGTCATCTATTCTTAAAGGGCAAGGCAACTAAGCCTGCATTAATGCCAACTTTTAGCGCACGGCTCTCTCCCAAGAGCCATTTCCCTGGACCGAATACAGGAATCGTATTCGGTCTCTTTTTATCTATAAAGCCAGTTTGATGATTACATCACAGCTTTTACTGCACTGACTTTACCATCAACCATAACACACACTCTACTGCTTCAGTCCAGGCTTTTTTAACATTTTTGTTAAGATAATGTGATCTTTCGCGCGGGAGTAAAGAATTGATGAAACAGGCAAGACACATCTATCAGAAGATTGATGGCAGTCCGTGGCGACATATCTGGCTGGTGGGGGATATTCATGGCTGCCTGGCGCAACTGCGTAAGAAATTATGGCACTGCCGGTTTGACCCGTGGCAAGACTTGCTGATCTCGGTTGGTGACGTTATCGATCGTGGCCCGGAGAGTTTGCGCTGCCTGCAATTACTGGAACAACGCTGGATCAGAGCGGTAAGAGGCAATCATGAGCAGATGGCGATGGATGCGCTGGATTCGCAGCAGATGTCTTTGTGGTTTATGAATGGCGGCGACTGGTTCGCAGCACTGACAGAGCGCCAATGCGAGCAGGCGAGAATGGTGCTGGAAAAGTGCTGGTCTTTGCCGTGGATAATTGAATTAAGCTGTAGTAGCGGACTGCATGTCATCGCCCATGCGGATTACCCCAATGATATTTATGAGTGGCATAAGGAAGTCGATCTGCATCAGGTGTTGTGGAGTCGATCGCGATTGCGTGGGGGGCAAAAAGGGCAGGGAATTACAGGTGCCGATCATTTCTGGTTTGGGCATACGCCATTACGCCATCGCGTGGATATCGGTAACTTGCATTATATTGATACCGGCGCCGTCTTCGGAGGTGAGTTGACTCTTGTGCAACTGCAATAATTAAAAGTCACTGTACTCCTGTGCAGGTCGCCAGAAACCATCAATAAAATCCTCAATCGGAAAACAGCCGCCGTGGCGGATCCGTTGATCGTCCATTGAATAGAGGCACTGCTGTTCCGTATTGTAGATATCAACCACAATATCGTCACAGCCAGCGTCCAGATAGCAAACAAAAAGTACCAGCGCGAACATTTCATCCTCGAAGTGCGGTGCCGTACCGTTAAGTTTAGGGGAGATTTTACAACGGGGGAAATAACCAGGATAAATAACCCGTCATGCCGACGGGTTCTTTTTGGATCAGGCAAGACGCATAATCCAGGCATCAGACTTTTGATCGTAGCGGGTACGGTAAAGGACAGAGTGTTCGCCGTTTAGCAGGGCTGGGATGCTGGTTTCGGCGTCCCAGGCATCAAGTTGCATACATAAATCCGGGTCAGATTTACAGGGGATGGTTAACGTTCGGTCACCAGGCGATTCGCCGGTTAACTCGCCGTCGTCGATTTCAAAAGCGCCTATGCGTACACTGGTTTTCATCTTCGTGCTCTCCATTTAAGTGCCGATTGTGGTACGACCAGTTCGGTCGTACCATTTTTCAGCCTAGTCAAGGCAGTCAGATTCGCCAGTCAAAAAGTGCGCTTTTTTGTGTGCGGTCAGGCTTTACCGGTAAAAAGTTTCCCGTCGCGCACCAGCTCCCGTGGGTAACTGTTTTTCAGCCGTGAACCAATACGTTTGGCTAAACCGATTGGCTGATGCTGGAAGGTGACCAGCACATCATCCGTAGTTGGCGCGGTTTGTGGGTAGACGTCGCGCCCGCGATACCACTCTTCCGCTTCCTGTGGTGTCAGTTCAAACGCGTTCTCGTTGTCGGGTGAGGCAAGGGCAATAACCGCTTCATGCTGCCAGCGATAACCTTTGTTATGTGTTTCAGCAAGTTTAATCCCCAGACGGGAAAATCGGACCTTACCGATCAACGCTTCAATGTCCACCGGGAATAACCAGATTTCTTTATCGCGCTGCCAGAGGCGCAGGTTTTCATCCCAGTTTAAGCCGACACTCGCAGCCGCCTGATGAATTTGTCCGGCTTCGCGATCTTTCACTACGGTAAACGGGAAATTGCCCACTTTATATTTCGGCGCAGGCAACGCGGGAATCGCCTGAGTTTTACGCAGACGAGCAACGAAAAAACCTTCGCAATCATAAATTTGTGGGAAGACGTGCAAAAAGCCTTCCTCGGTCAGCGCCTTGTCCGCGCCAGGGAATAGATCGCCCAGCGGTAAAAACTCTACTGCATTAGGGTAAGTCTCTTTCAGCCACAGGCAAACGGCTTCGTTTTCTTCCCGGTTTAAGGTGCAGGTCGAGTAAACCAGCGTACCGCCAGGACGTAATGCATGAAAGGCACTGTCGATCAGTTCCCGCTGGGTGGCTGCGATCTCCTGATTGCTTTCTGGTGACCAATTTTTCAGCGCATCGGGATCTTTACGCACCACGCCTTCGCCGGAGCAGGGGGCATCCAGCAAAATAGCATCGAACATTTCTGGCAATGCCGCACCAAACACGCGGCCATCAAAATGCGTGAGCGCAACATTACTGATGCCACAGCGGCTGATATTGGCATGTAACACTTTAACCCGGCTGGCGGAAAACTCGTTGGCAAGGATCGCCCCTTCGTTATTCATCCGTGCGGCAATTTGCGTAGTTTTTGAACCCGGTGCAGCAGCGACATCCATCACCCGTTTTGGGGCGTTACCATCGGCAAACAATGCAGCAACCGGTAACATTGAACTGGCTTCCTGAATATAAAACAGGCCACTCAAATGTTCAGCGGTACTGCCCAGCGGCAATGCGTCTTCATCGTCACGTTCGATCCAGAAACCGTCTTCACACCACGGGATTGGCGTTAGCGTCCAGCCATAAGGAGCGGTTAATTGCCGGAAATCTGCAACGGAGATTTTCAGCGTATTAACGCGAATGCTGCGGCGCAACGGGCGCTGACAGGCGGCGAGAAAATCATCAAAAGAGAGCGTCGAAGGCATTGCTTCACGCATTTGCGTCAGAAAGGCGTCCGGGAAATAAACGGTGTGTTGGGCCACGAGCATGTACCACTGGCAAAAAAACAGGCGCGCAGTTTAGCATAAACGCTCCGGCGCAGGTACGCCGGAGCAGTGCGCATTATTTGGGTAGCGCGGTTCCCCACTCACGCCACTCTTTCGGTTCGCTTTCCAGCAACAAGAAGTGTTTGCCTTCCTGGGCTTTCGGTGCCAGCGGAGTACCAGGCGGAGTGGCAAAGGCGATCCCGCCACGGATAAACTGGTTAAATGTACCGGTTTTCACTACGCCGCCCGTAAGACCAAAGTCCAGACTGTAGCCCGATGCCAACCAGAAGACGGAATTGTTCCGCACCAGGTGCTGGTAGCGTTTACTGATGCGCATCGCAATCATCACCCGATCCGATAGTGTACCCAGTGTCATTCCAGTGACCGTACCCACTTCCAGACCACGGAACAGTACCGGTGTACCGATGCCTAACGATCCGGCTTCTGGCGCTTCAACAATAATGCTTAAGCCATCCAGGTAACGAGAGTCGGTAATGGTAGCCTCCTGTAATTCAAAGTCGCGGCGAGGATTTCCACGACCGGGTTCGACATTGATATACGGCTGGAGGATGGTATCAAGGTGCTCAACGCCGGCTGCCGAAATCTGCGGTGTGACCACCGAAAAGCGTGTACCACCGCGAGCGAAAGTCTGGACATATTCCGGATAGAGCACCGCTTTTGCCTGTACTTCATTACGTGCGGTTATCAGATCCAGCGTCTGGATTTGCCCGATATCAATACCGAGGTAGCGAATTGGCATACCGACCGCCAGTTTTCCGGCATCAAAAGCGTGGAGCGTAATCTGTCCGCCGACCGCACGAGCCGCCGTTTCTGATGCATAAAGAATACGCTTATCGCCTTTACGCTGGCTGGCGCTGGCGCCGCTGAGGTTATCGAAGCTGATAGCACCCTTTAACGCCCGTGAAAGTGGCGAAGCCTGTACGGTCAGGCCGCTACCATTAAGCTGAACTTTCGCCCCGCCTTCTGCCCAGAACACGCTGTTGTTGGTCAGAAGGTTGCGATATTCCGGCTTAATATGCAGATCGATATCAAAGGCGTTAGCCCATGGGCGCACGGTGATGACTTCGCCAACCTCAAACTTACGGTACAGCACTACCGATCCCGCCTGCACGTCTGGTAATGTTTCTGCACTCAAACTCACGGTCGTGGTGGGCAAATCGCTAAGGCTGTTTTCCAGGGCTTTTTCCAGATTGGCATACAGCGGATAGCTGGCTTTCATCTCGCCTTTATCGCCCGGCAGAATACGTATCCCTCCGTTGATCCATTCAGAGGCGCTGGCACCGAGAAACTCGACGCCGTCCAGTCCCACTTTTACGTCCACACGGCTGTTGACGACGAATTTGCTGTCGCCTTTTACCAGCTCGCGATGCTGTGGTTCAATGGCGATGGTAAAGGTGACGCCTTTGCTGGTGAGTTTACGTTCAATTACCTGACCGACCTGCACACCATGCAGAATGAGTGGCTGACCGGCATCAATACCGTAACTTTCTGGCGCGGTCAGGGTCAGCGTCAGAACATCAGGTTCATGCAGCAGGGCTTTCTCGCCAGGCACAACGACAAACTCCTTGCGTGGCTCACCATCGCCCGGCACCAGTTCGAAGGTTTTGCCCGTGAGCAGGGCGCTGAGATTCGCATCGCTGAGGGATAATTTCGGGTTACGTAATTCGATGCGGGTATTTTCCCGTAACAGCGTTACGACGCTGGGATCAACGGTCATTTCTCCGGTGACTTTGCCGCCTGGGTTTAAATCCAGTTTCGTCAGTTGTCCGACTTCCAGACCCTGATACATTAACGGTGTTGAGTCGGCGGTTAATCCGGCACCGCTCGGCAGTTCCAGTTTTATGATTACCCCACGCTGGCTGTGGGCGAGATCTTCATACAAACCAAAGGTATCTTCCGCTTCGGCGGGTTTCGACTCTTCCGGCGAATCGAAGGCAATCGCACCGTTAACCAGCGCAGCCAGACTTTCCAGTTTCACCTTCGCGCCACTGATACTGACATTGGCATCAACGCCAGAAACGTTCCAGAAGCGACTCCCTTTTTTCACCAGATCGGTAAAACGCCGCTCAATCAGGACATCAATCACCACGCCCTGGTTATTGGGATTGATCGCATAGTCGTAGACACGTCCCACCGGGATCTTGCGAAAATAGACCAGCGAACCACTATTCAGCGAACCAAGGTCGGGAGCCTGTAGGTGGATCATTAGATCACCATTATCCAGCCGATATTTCGGTTGGGTATCGAGGGCGACAAAGTGATCCTGCTCTTTGCCTTTGCCTGGCATCATGCCAATATAGTTACCCCCAACCAGCGCATCCAGTCCGGAGACACCTGCCAGCGAGGCCTTTGGCGTCACCAGCCAGAACTGCGTCTCTTCGCGCAGCGCATCTTTCATATCGGACTTGATGCTGACCCTGACTTCAATCTTACGAAGATCATCGCTAAGGCTGACATCCTGAACTGTTCCGACTTCAACACCCTGATAACGAACAGGTGTGCGGCCAGGGACAATGCCATCCGCCGACATAAAGTCGATGGTGACGGTGTTCCCCCGATCCTGATAACTGTCCCAAATCAGCCAGCCGGCAATCATTAGCGCGATGAACGGCAGCAGCCAGAAAGGTGAGATACGGCGTTTAGTTTTAATCTGCGCTTCAGTCGTCGAAGCGGGCGTTTCCTGACTCATGTGCATCCCAAAGTAAGCGGCTGTCCAGCCATTCCACTGCAAGAATAGTTAAAATAACCGCTGCGCCGAAATAAAACGCAGCCGGTCCCATAGTAAAAGCGAGGATCTGATCGCGATTGATCAGCGACATAGTTAAAGAAATGACAAACAGATCGAGCATCGACCAGCGACCAATCCAGGTCACCATTCGCAGTAACAGTATTCGCGTGCGTAATCCTTGTTGGCATTTAAAATGAACGCTCAATAATAAAGTGAACATAACGATCACTTTGGTAAACGGCACCAGAATACTGGCGATAAACACAATTCCGGCGACCGCAATGTTGCTGTTTGCCAGCGACATGATGCCGGAAAGAATCGTATCTTCTTGTCGTCCACCGTTCAGATAAATGATCGAGATAGGCAACAGGTTAGCTGGTAACAACAAGACGACTGAAGCCAACAGCGCCGCCCAACATTTTTGAAGACTATGATGACGACGCAGGCGAAGCGGGATATGGCAGCGGGGGCAGCGACCGCGCGGATCAGGATAACCGGTAAAGTGACACCCCAGGCAAACACGTAGTTTCGCGTCCCTGCGCGTGGCAGGGCGTTCAGGATAAAATCGCTCCCACAGCTGTTCAACATTAAGATGTGACAACGTCACCGTCGTTAAAATCACCAACGCTACAAAAGAGAATAAGCCGACACCCGCCTGGATATGGGCATAATCCTGTACCTTTATAGAAGCAACACCAATGCCGACCAGGTAGATATCCAGCATCACCCACTCTTTCAGTCGCTCAAGCATCAGCAGTACCGGGCGTAAGTTCATCCCCAGTCGGTTGCCAAACCACAAATAAGCAATAGATGTGACGAGGATAAGTGGGGGGCCGATAACGCAGAAAAAGACCATCGCCCCCGTTATCGCATCGCCCTGTTTGGTCATTTGCCAGATGCCTTGCATGACGTTGGCGTCAATACGAATACCTAACAGCCAGATATGCAACAGTGGTTCGCCCCAGGCAAATGGCATCAGCAATAGCATGGTGAACGCCATTGCCGCCAGGCGCGTTAGCGACCAGTCACGCCCGTCACGAATTTTGGCCTGACAGCGCGGACAATAGGCACTTTGATGAGAATTTATCTCGGGCAGGCTAAACAGCATGTCACATTGCGGGCAACGTTGATAATCACCACGCGGCAGTTCCTTGCCGATTGAGCTCACTGTTATCTTTTTTGTTGGCGTAATTTGCGGGGTGTTAAGTGCCATGACGTGCCAAATGTAATAAGAATTAACATTAATCTTAACCCATGATGGGAATGATCTTGAGCATTAACGCATTTAATGCTTATTTTAATAGGCTGGCAGTTCCAGGTAAGACAACCAAGTGATTATATAATGAACAAAACAGAATTTTACGCGGATTTAAATCGCGACTTTAACGCGCTGATGGCGGGAGAGACCAGTTTTCTGGCAACGCTGGCAAACACCAGCGCGTTGTTATACGAACGTCTGGCAGACGTAAACTGGGCCGGTTTTTATTTGCTTGAGGACGATACGCTGGTGCTCGGACCATTTCAGGGCAAAATAGCCTGTGTACGGATCCCCGTCGGGCGCGGCGTGTGCGGCACTGCGGTTGCCCGCAATCAAGTACAACGAATCGAGGATGTTCACGCTTTTGATGGGCATATTGCCTGTGATGCGGCGAGTAATTCTGAAATTGTCCTGCCGCTGGTGGTGAAAAATCAGATTATTGGTGTTCTCGACATCGACAGTACCGTCTTCGGTCGCTTTACAGACGAGGACGAGCAAGGCTTACGTCAGCTTGTGGCACAGCTTGAAAAGGTGCTTGCAATGACGGATTACAAAAAATTCTTTGCGAGCGTCGCAGGATAATCAACGGATAACGTAGCATTTACTGATGGCGTCATTATAATGACGCCTGTTCATGCCTGCGCTTGTTGGCTACGTCCGTTGTAATCAGGAAATTTCATGGAAAATCAACCTAAGTTGAATAGCAGTAAAGAAGTAATCGCGTTTCTGGCCGAACGTTTTCCCCACTGTTTCAGTGCGGAAGGTGAAGCGCGTCCGCTGAAAATCGGTATTTTTCAGGATTTGGTCGATCGTGTTGCCGGGGAAATGAACCTGAGCAAAACGCAACTGCGATCCGCTTTACGTCTCTACACTTCGAGCTGGCGTTACCTTTACGGTGTTAAACCCGGCGCAACGCGTGTCGATCTTGACGGCAACCCATGCGGTGAGCTGGACGAGCAGCATGTAGAACATGCTCGCAAACAGCTTGAAGAAGCGAAAGCACGCGTTCAGGCTCAGCGCGCTGAACAGCAAGCGAAAAAACGCGAAGCTGCCGCAGCTGCTGGTGAGAAAGAAGATGCACCACGCCGCGAACGTAAACCACGTCCTGCCGCGCAACGCCGTAAAGAAGGCGCCGAGCGCAAACCTCGCGCGCAAAAACCGGCTGAGAAAGCGCCAAAAACAGTAAAAGCACCTCGCGAAGAACAGCATACCCCGGTTTCTGACATTTCAGCTCTGACTGTCGGACAAGCCCTGAAGGTGAAAGCTGGTCAAAACGCGATGGATGCCACCGTATTAGAAATCACCAAAGACGGCGTCCGCGTCCAACTGAATTCGGGTATGTCTTTGATTGTGCGCGCAGAACACCTGGTGTTCTGAAACGGAGGCCGGGCCAGGCATGAACATGTTTTTTAGGCTTACCGCGTTAGCTGGCCTGCTTGCAATAGCAGGCCAGACCTTCGCAGTAGAAGATATTACGCGTGCTGATCAAATTCCGGTATTAAAGGAAGAGACGCAGCATGCGACTGTGAGTGAGCGCGTAACGTCGCGCTTCACCCGTTCCCATTATCGTCAGTTCGATCTCGATCAGGCGTTCTCGGCCAAAATCTTTGACCGCTACCTGAACTTGCTTGATTACAGCCACAATGTGCTGCTGGCAAGCGATGTCGAACAATTTGCGAAAAAGAAAACCGAGTTGGGCGATGAACTTCGCACCGGCAAACTTGACGTTTTCTACGATCTCTACAATCTGGCGCAAAAACGCCGCTTCGAACGTTACCAGTATGCGTTGTCTGTACTGGAAAAGCCGATGGATTTTACCGGCAACGATTCCTATAACCTGGATCGCAGCAAAGCACCCTGGCCGAAAAACGAGGCCGAGTTAAACGCGCTGTGGGACAGTAAAGTTAAATTCGACGAGTTAAGCCTGAAGCTGGCAGGAAAAACGGATAAAGAAATTCGTGAAACCCTGACTCGCCGCTACAAATTTGCTATTCGTCGTCTGGCGCAAACCAACAGCGAAGATGTTTTCTCGCTGGCAATGACGGCGTTTGCACGCGAAATCGACCCACATACCAACTACCTTTCTCCGCGCAATACCGAACAGTTCAATACTGAAATGAGTTTGTCGCTGGAAGGTATTGGCGCAGTACTGCAAATGGATGATGACTACACCGTTATCAATTCAATGGTGGCGGGTGGGCCAGCAGCGAAGAGTAAAGCTATCAGCGTTGGTGACAAAATTGTCGGTGTCGGACAAACCGGTAAACCGATGGTTGACGTGATCGGCTGGCGTCTTGATGATGTCGTTGCCTTAATCAAAGGGCCGAAAGGCAGTAAGGTTCGTCTGGAAATTCTGCCTGCGGGTAAAGGGACCAAGACCCGGACAGTAACGCTGACGCGTGAACGTATTCGTCTGGAAGACCGTGCAGTTAAAATGTCTGTGAAGACTGTCGGTAAAGAAAAAGTCGGTGTGCTGGATATTCCGGGCTTCTATGTTGGCTTGACGGACGATGTCAAAGTTCAACTGCAGAAACTGGAAAAACAAAATGTCAGCAGTGTCATTATCGACCTACGTAGCAACGGCGGGGGGGCGCTGACTGAAGCGGTATCGCTCTCTGGGCTGTTTATTCCATCAGGTCCGATTGTGCAGGTTCGTGATAACAACGGCAAGGTTCGCGAAGATAGCGATAACGACGGTCAGGTTTTCTATAAAGGCCCGTTAGTGGTGCTGGTTGACCGTTTCAGTGCTTCGGCTTCGGAAATCTTTGCTGCTGCCATGCAGGATTACGGTCGTGCGCTGGTTGTGGGTGAACCGACATTTGGTAAAGGCACAGTCCAGCAGTATCGTTCTCTGAACCGTATCTACGATCAGATGTTACGTCCTGAATGGCCGGCGTTGGGTTCAGTACAGTACACAATCCAGAAATTCTATCGCGTTAACGGCGGCAGTACGCAACGTAAAGGCGTAACGCCAGATATCATCATGCCTACGGGCAATGAAGAGACGGAAACCGGTGAGAAATTCGAAGATAACGCGCTACCGTGGGATAGCATTGACGCTGCAACCTATGTGAAATCTGGAGACTTAACGGCGTTTGAACCGGAGTTGCTGAAGGAACATAATGCGCGTATCGCGAAGGATCCTGAGTTCCAGAACATCATGAAGGATATCGCTCGCTTCAACGCCATGAAGGACAAACGCAACATCGTTTCTCTGAATTACGCTGTGCGTGAAAAAGAGAATAACGAAGATGATGCGACGCGTCTGGCGCGGTTGAACGATCGCTTTAAACGCGAAGGAAAACCGGAGTTGAAGAAACTGGACGATCTGCCAAAAGATTACAAGGAGCCAGATCCGTATCTGGATGAAACAGTGAACATCGCGCTTGATTTGGCGCGTCTGGAAAAAGCCAGACCTGCGGAACAGCCCGCCCCCGTCAAGTAACATCAATCAGGCACAAGAAATTGTGCCTGATTTTTTAACAGTGGCAAGATGCCGTAAATCAGATGCTACAAAATGTAAAGTTGTGTCTTTCTGGTGACTTACGCGCTATCCGGACTTGAAAATAGTCACGTAGCCCATACGATGTGGGTATCGCATATTGCGTTTTGTTAAACTGAGGTAAAAAGAAAATTATGATGCGAATCGCGCTCTTCCTGCTAACGAACCTGGCCGTGATGGTCGTTTTCGGGCTGGTACTGAGCCTGACAGGGATACAGTCGAGCAGTGTTCAGGGGCTGATGATTATGGCCTTGCTGTTCGGTTTTGGTGGTTCCTTCGTTTCGCTTCTGATGTCCAAATGGATGGCATTACGATCTGTTGGCGGGGAAGTGATCGAGCAACCGCGTAACGAAAGGGAACGTTGGCTGATCAATACTGTTGCAACCCAGGCGCGTCAGGCTGGAATTGCTATGCCGCAAGTGGCTATCTACCATGCGCCGGATATCAACGCCTTTGCAACCGGTGCGCGCCGTGATGCCTCTCTGGTTGCTGTCAGCACCGGTTTGTTGCAAAACATGAGCCCGGATGAAGCCGAGGCAGTAATCGCTCACGAAATTAGCCACATTGCCAATGGTGATATGGTTACGATGACGCTGATTCAGGGGGTGGTGAACACCTTCGTTATCTTTATTTCTCGTATTCTCGCGCAACTGGCCGCTGGCTTCATGGGCGGTAACCGTGACGAAGGTGAAGAGAGCAACGGTAACCCGCTGATCTACTTTGCAGTCGCGACGGTGCTGGAACTGGTATTTGGTATTCTGGCGAGCATTATTACCATGTGGTTCTCGCGTCATCGTGAATTCCACGCCGATGCGGGTTCAGCGAAACTGGTTGGCCGTGAAAAAATGATTGCCGCGCTGCAGCGTCTTAAAACCAGCTATGAGCCGCAAGAAGCAACGAGCATGATGGCTTTCTGCATTAACGGTAAGTCAAAATCGCTCAGTGAGCTGTTCATGACTCACCCGCCGCTGGATAAACGTATTGAAGCTCTGCGCACCGGTGAATACCTGAAGTAATATGAAGTAAATGCTAAAAAGCGCGTCCTGGTCGACGCGCTTTTTTTATGCCTGGGATCGTGGCTGGGTAATCCGTAACCCACTGACGCAGGCAGCAATCACAGCCAGAATAGCCGCAGTCATCAGCGAGACGTGCGTACCATTATCGCCAAACTGATTTAACATCAGAGCCACCAGAGCCGCGCCGCTACTCTGACCAAGCAGACGAGCTGTACCTAACATGCCACTGGCACCACCGCTACGTTCGCGAGGGGCGGAGGTAATAATGGTGTGGTTATTGGGGGACTGAAATAAGCCAAATCCAGCGCCGCATAAGATCATTGGCCAGATAATGTTGATATCCGCAGGAGAAGCGGGCAGCAGAACCAGTGAAAACAGACCCGCTGCCATAATGAACAAACCTAAAGCACCCAGCAATCCTGCATGTACGCGCTCTATCAGATAGCCTGCCAGCGGTGCCATCACCATGGTAGCTAACGGCCACGGCGTCAGGAGTAAACCCGTTTCTACTTCACTGCGCCCAAGCACGGTTTGCAGGTAAAAGGGCAGAGAAACCATTGCCAACATCTGTGCGCAGAAAGAGCAAATAGACGTGCAAATAGAAAGTGAAAACAGCGGAATGCGCAGTAAATCCACCGGTAGCAGCGGTACGGGAAGAGAAAGCTGGCGGCGAATAAAGAATATACCCACGACAACCATTACCGCCAGTTCTGCTGCAATCAACGTCAGCGATTGCCCCTGAGCGAAACCACTCAACGCAGTAATAAGCAGGCCGAAGGTTAACGCATTCATTACTGCACTGGGCAGGTCAAAACGAGGTTTACTGGAACGCGATCCATTAGGTGGCAGAAAACGTATCGCCAGAAGCAGAGCGATAATACCCAACGGCACGTTGATTAAAAATAACCATTTCCAGGAAGCAAAGGAAAGAATTGCCGCTGCAATTGTCGGACCGGCAGCCGAGGAGACGGCAACAATAAACGAGTTAATTCCCATCCCCCTACCCAGAAAACGCTGCGGGTAGATCAGGCGGATAAGTGCAGTATTGACGCTCATCAGTGCTGCGCCGCCGAAACCTTGTATTACACGCGCCAGGGTGAGCATTTGCAGCGAATCAGAAAGGGCGCAGAACAGCGAAGACAACAGAAAAACGACCAATCCGCATTTATAAATACGTCGATAGCCAAACATATCTCCCAGAAACGAGAATGAGAGCAGAGAGACGACAATGGCAATTTGATAGGCGTTCACTACCCAGATGGAGCTGGCTGGCGTGGCATGAAGGTCTGTGGCGATTGTTGGCAAGGCGACGTTAGCGATAGCGCCGTCGAGGACCGCCATCGAAATACCAATAATAATGGTTAAAATCGCGCCGTATCGCTGAGGCAACGGCAGACCATCGGCCTGAACTTTTGGCATAGGAATTTTATATCTTTTGGTAATAATCAACAGGGGTATGATTCTAGCACTGATATTCACGGCGAATGTCGCAGAATTGTAACTAACCGGCAAAAGATGGATTGCGACCACCCTGGCACGAAATTATAATAAAAAACAGTTCTGATTTTTATAAAACACTCGCAATGAGGTGATAAATGGCTAACGCAGATCTGGATAAACAGCCTGATTCTGTATCTTCTGTACTGAAAGTTTTTGGCATTTTGCAGGCGCTGGGCGAAGAGCGTGAAATAGGGATAACCGAGCTGTCACAGCGCGTCATGATGTCAAAAAGCACCGTTTATCGCTTTTTACAGACCATGAAAACCCTGGGCTACGTGGCGCAGGAAGGGGAGTCAGAGAAATATTCGCTGACCCTGAAATTGTTTGAACTGGGCGCCCGCGCGTTACAAAATGTTGATCTTATTCGTAGCGCAGATATCCAGATGCGTGAGCTTTCCCGCCTGACCAAAGAGACCATCCACCTTGGCGCGCTGGATGAAGACAGCATTGTTTACATCCACAAAATTGACTCTATGTACAATTTGCGCATGTATTCTCGGGTTGGTCGTCGTAATCCGCTTTACAGTACTGCGATTGGTAAAGTATTGCTGGCCTGGCGCGATCGTGATGAAGTGAAGCAAATCCTTGAGGGCGTTGAGTATAAACGCAGTACCGATCGTACCATTACCAGCACAGAAGCGTTATTACCGGTGTTGGATCTGGTGCGTGAGCAAGGTTATGGCGAAGATAACGAAGAGCAGGAGGAGGGGCTGCGCTGTATCGCAGTTCCGGTATTTGACCGCTTTGGCGTGGTTATTGCTGGTTTGAGTATTTCCTTCCCGACCCTGCGTTTTTCTGAGGAGCGTTTGCAGGAGTACGTGACTATGCTGCATACGGCGGCGCGTAAAATTTCCTCTCAAATGGGGTATCACGACTATCCGTTCTGATTAGAGGAAGAACCTGTCTGTATAATATTCAGACAGGTTCTGTATTTCGCGTGGGTTAAATAAAGTTACAAATGGCGTAACATAGTACGCTATGGCGATGAATGTACTTTTTATCTTCGGTTTAAGTAGTTATTTATGCCTTTAGCCATTATCTACAACGTTATTGCTTTTACGTAACAGCGGGCAATCTGTTATTCCGAAAAGCCCACTTTTAGTGTGTAGGTATTGTAACGTGCTGGTGCCTCTGGCGGTCAGATAGGAACATTGCAAACCTAACCCAGCGGCATTTTCCTTGTTTCCAATCAGAACGCCATATCCGCTTAGTAATAATCCTGTCCATACCAGTGCTATCAACATAATTGTGCGAATAATGAATCGCATTATGACCTCATCTCTTTTTTGTTCGCCTAATCGTAGCGGTAATATGGGCTGAAGCAAGCGTATAGTTCCGAAAAAGCACGAATATCGACATAGTTAGGCGCTGTTTAACTAACGCATGATAGTTTAATGACATAAGGTAGTTTAAACGGAGACTGGAGTGAAAAAGTTTCGATGGGGCGTTCTGGTTGTCGCTGTGCTGGCTTGCTTGCTGCTATGGGCGCAGGTGTTCAATATGATGTGCGATCAGGACGTACAATTTTTCAACGGAATTTGTACCATCAATCAATTTATCCCGTGGTGATATCATTTTTTCAACGGTAGATTTCCTTCCTGTGTGGCAGTGGTAGAATGGCGCCTCTACTTAGAGGTGGTGAAATGAACGAAGTTGTAAATTCAGGCGTGATGAACATTGCGTCTTTGGTTGTATCGGTGGTAGTTCTCGCTATTGGGCTCATCTTGTGGTTTTTCATCAACCGTGCCAGTTCACGGACTAACGAACAGATTGAACTTCTTGAGGCATTGCTGGATCAGCAAAAACGGCAAAATGCGCTGTTACGTCGTTTGTGCGAAGCAAGCGAACCTGAAAAAACAGATACCAGTGCTGCAGAGAACCAAAAAGCGGCTGAAGATGACGATATCATCCGCCTGGTAGCTGAACGGTAATCCGTCCTCAAATTTGAGTAACCCTGGTGTTAACGGGTTACTCATCTTATCATTCATATATGCACTATAGTGGTGCAATTGATTTAAATTAATACTCTGGTCTGACTTCAATTATTTATCGTGTTATTTATTTCATAACATCGATATCGGAAAAAGATATTTACCCCGCTAAGTTATTGGGATGTTTACATCGGAATTGTGATCAATCACGGTATTGTTTATTAGCGAAACGTTTCTCTTCTCACTTTTTAGTATTTCATCAATTTTTCTTATTTTAAAATAATAATATGCCTTAAGTATAGTTTCTTTATTGTACTCTAGTTTGTTGTTAACTGACTGTTTTATGGAGTGAATTTATATAATATTTTATTCGTTATATATCATAAAAAGTGATATCGCTCGCATTGCGTAATAAGTTGTAGTGCTGCTCTGGAAGAACTGAACTTATTGAACTATGTTAGAAACTACATCAGATCAAGTATCTGTTTGTAATGGTATGGTTAAGTGCATCGATATATCGACATGTATTCCGTTGCATAAATGTGCAAAAAAGTGGAAGGCGTATCGAGATTTGTGCGGCTGATCGAGACATGTTTAAAAATGGCTTGCCATAATTAACGTTGTATGTGATAACAGTTTCGGGTTAAACGAGGTACAGTTCTGTTTATGTGTGGCATTTTCAGTAAAGAAGTCCTGAGTAAACACGTTGTCGTTGAATACCGCTTCTCTGCCGAGCCTTATATTAGTGCCTCATGCAGTAATGTGTCAGTTTTATCTCTGTAATGCCTGCGGGCGAAGAAAACAATCTAAGGAATTTTTCAAATGGCAAAGATTAAAGGTCAGGTTAAGTGGTTCAACGAGTCTAAAGGTTTTGGCTTCATTACTCCGGCTGATGGCAGCAAAGATGTATTCGTACACTTTTCCGCTATCCAGGGTAATGGCTTCAAAACTCTGGCCGAAGGCCAGAACGTTGAGTTCGAAATTCAGGACGGCCAGAAAGGTCCGGCAGCTGTTAACGTAACAGCAATCTGATCGAAACCACTGATCTGAAGTGTAAACGCGCTTCAATCTCGCTATCAAGCCTCGTCCAAATGCGAGGCTTTTTACTTTGTTTTATTCGCGCTCTTGCCTGCGGATATTTGCCCGTCGCGCAATTCGCGTTACACTTGCGGCCTTTAGTATCCTGCCGGAGTTGTCATGTCGTTTTCCTGTCCACTTTGTCATCAGCCGCTATCGCTTGAAAAAAACAGCTATATCTGTCCCAAACGGCATCAATTTGATATGGCGAAAGAGGGATATGTTAATTTGCTGCCCGTTCAGCATAAACGATCCCGCGATCCGGGTGATAGTGCGGAAATGATGCAAGCGCGGCGCACATTTTTAGATGCCGGGCATTATCAGCCGCTTCGTGATGCGATAGTCGCTCAATTGTGTGATTGTCTTGATGAGCACGCAACGGCAATACTGGATATTGGCTGTGGGGAAGGGTACTACACTCATGCTTTTGCCGATGCATTGCCAGGTGTGACTACTTTTGGTCTGGATGTCTCTAAGGTCGCGATTAAGGCTGCTGCAAAACGCTATCATCAGGTTACCTTTTGTGTCGCGTCCAGCCACCGTCTGCCGTTTTCTGATACCAGTATGGATGCCGTTGTCCGTATCTACGCGCCGTGCAAAGCAGAAGAATTAGCGCGCGTGGTCAAACCGGGAGGATGGGTCATTACCGCTACCCCGGGACCACGACATTTAATGGAGCTGAAGGGGTTGATTTACGACGAAGTACATTTACATGCGCTCCATACGGAACAACTGGAAGGTTTTACATTACAGCAGAGCGATGAATTGTGTTATCCGATGCGCCTGCGCGGAGATGAGGCCGTTGCGTTGTTACAGATGACACCGTTTGCCTGGCGCGCCAAGCCAGAAGTCTGGCAAACGCTGGCGGCAAAAGAAGAATTTGATTGCCAGACGGACTTTAATATTCACGTCTGGCAACGAACAAATTAGCCGTGGTAGTGCGTCCAGAGGATCTGGACGCCAATGCCAATAAGCACCAGCCCGCCAAGAATTTCCGCTTTTTTGCCAATAATTGAACCGATAAAGCGACCCACCATCATACCTAATGTTGACATGATCAAGGTGGCGCAGCCAATCGCCAGTGCAGTAGCAATAATATTAACTTGCAGGAAGGCCAGACCAACACCAACCGCCATGGCATCCAGACTGGTGGCAATTGCGGTAGTTACCAGCAACCAGAAACCGTGACGACGACGCGGTTCTTCATCCTCATCGTCTCCACCACGAAAACCCTCAATAATCATTCGCCCGCCGAGAAATATCAGCAGTACAAACGCAATCCAGTGGTTCCACTCGAGAACAAAGCGGCTGGCTAACATGCCCATACCCCAGCCAATCAGCGGCGTCAGCGTTTCAACGGCACCAAAAATAAGGCCAGTGCGCAGGGCTTCAGAAAATTTCGGTTTATGGAGGGTGGCACCTTTACCGATTGATGCAGCAAAGGCATCCATCGACATACCAAAAGCAAGAAGAACAGTAGCAGTGATATTCATGACAACGTCCTGACCGGGGTATCCATAAAACACATCACCGCCCCCAGCAAACATGCACACATGAACGACAAGAAGCGCCCATGCAGGCATAGCGATTGATGTGCATATGGTCTCGCCTGACTGAAGGTGTTCAGTCCGTACGTGCCACGTTTTGCAACGAGTATGTTGACACGTACATTTCCGGAATCTGGAAATCGGCTACTCCCCAAATGAGGGCGCAACCTTAACATATTTTGAGAATATAAAACAACTGTTGGGATATATTATTGTATTGTATTATTGATAACGATTTTCATTTAGATTTATATATCAATAAAACGTTAAAATAAATAACAAATAAGAGAAGGAATAATATAGCCTAAGCTATGTCTGGTTATTAAAAATACACTAAACATAGCTTCGGCTAAATCTATAACTTATTGATTTGACACGAGAAGTTTATAAATTTTTTCCAGATCGTCGATATTTCGAACGCGGATTAATAAACGGCGCTGTTCTAATTGCATCACCAGTACGCCATCTTCCGATAAGTTCATCGCTTTAATTCGGCGATATTCAATCCAGACATTGGCGAAGAAAAAACCTTGCTGTTTAAAAATGATTTTCGGAACCCGGATCCAGAAAATATAAAAGCCCATTAGCGCCAGTGCACTTAATAACCAGGTGGTTATTTGTGCGCCATGGTTGGTCACATTGTTATAAATAAGAATGACAATCAGCCCGACGAAGATAACGCTATCGATGCGACCGCGCCGGAGCAAAGGAATTGCCAGCAGGGTGGGGCCGTTGCGTCGGGGCATGATGAACTGATCGTATATCGCAAAGGCCAGGAGTGCGGCGATGAACAGAATCAGTACCAGATCCGTGATTGTCATTAATCCTCCAGATAAAAAAACGGGGCCAATAGGCCCCGGTAGTGTACAACAGTATTACAGTCCCAGCAGGCCGCAAGCGTAACCAGCGATACCGATGACGAAGAAGCCAACGATGATCCACAGAGGGTTAACTTTTTTGCGCAGCAGCCACATACAGGCGAAAGTCAGCAACAGCGGCACCAGGCCTGGCATTAACTGGTCAAGAATGGTCTGGACAGTGGTAACGTGCTCTTTACCCGTCTGGTCGGTGATGCGAGAGACTACCAGCGGGATGTTGACATGTGTCCACTTGTTAACCAATGCCCCCATGACAAACAGGCCGAGAATAGACGCCCCTTCCGTCAGTTTTTGCAGGAAGCCGCCACCCATATCTTTAACGATATCGATACCTTTGGAGTAACCATACGCTACGCCGTAGTAACGGGTTGCCAGGCGTACCAGGTTAAACAGAATAAAGAACAGCAGCGGACCTAACAGGCTGCCGCTCATTGCGATCCCGGCACCCAGCGCCGCGAATACCGGACGTACCGTACCCCAGAAGATCGGGTCGCCCACGCCTGCCAGCGGCCCCATCAGACCTACTTTGATACCGTTGATAGCACCGTCGTCGATCTCTGCGCCGTTAGCGCGCTGTTCTTCCAGCGCCAGGGTTACGCCGAGGATTGGCGCCGCCACAAACGGTTGGGTGTTAAAGAATTCGAGGTGACGTTTAATCGCCTGTTTACGGGCATCGTTGTTCTCAGGATAGAGGCGACGAATCGCCGGAACCATAGAGAAGCAGAAACCCAGTGCCTGCATACGTTCGAAGTTCCATGAACCCTGAAAGAGGTTAGAACGCAGGAAGACGCCACGAATATCACTCGGAGTGAGTTTTTTCTCGGTGGTAGTTTGAGTTGTATCAACCATTTCGCTCACCTGTTAGTCCAGTTCGTTATCGAGATCGTTGTTACCAGCAGCCTGAACAGGCGCACCGGCTACGCGGTTATATTTCGGGCTAAGTTGGATGTAGAGCACTGCCATAACAGTACCAATAACACCCAGAGCAACCAGGTTAAAGTTGGTGAATGCTGCGGTTACGAAGCCGAGGTAGAAGAACGGCATCAGGTATCCAGCACGCATCATGTTGATAACCATCGCATAACCAACCACCACGATCATGCCACCGGCGATATTCAGACCATTAGTCACCACTTCCGGAATGGCGTTCAGCATGTTCTGAACTTCACTGGTGCCTACAGACAGCGCAACAATCACGGCCGGGATAGCCACACGCATCGCTTGCAGGAACAGAGAAGAAACGTGGATCCAGGAAATTGCCGTCAGGTTGCCATTATCAGCCGCCTTATCCGCAGCGTGCTGGAAAGCAACGGTGATGGTACGAACGATGATGGTCAGCACCTGACCCGCAGCGGCCAGCGGGATTGCCAGCGCGATACCGGCACCGATGCTCTGATGACCAGCGATAACCAGAATGGTAGAAATGATGGAAGCCAGAGCGGCATCAGGCGCAACTGCGGCACCGATGTTCATCCAGCCAAGTGCGATCATTTCCAGAGTCCCACCGATAATAATACCGGTTTTCATATCGCCAAGAACGATACCCACCAGGGTACAGGCGATTAGCGGACGGTGAAACTGAAATTCATCGAGGATTGATCCCATACCTGCGATACAGGCTACGATAAATACCAGCACAATTTGAAGAGTGGTAATCTCCATTGTACTTCTCCTGTTTACGTAAGACTTAAGTGTGAAAACTGAGTGATAATCAACACAATACGTTACTTATCGATTTTGCTGATCAGATCCATCATTTTCAGTTTCGGATCGGTGGAAACCTTACGGACTTCCAGTTCGATACCACGCGCATTCAGTTTTTTGAACGCTTCGATATCTTTTTCATCAACCGAAACCGCGTTATTCACCTGGGTTTTACCCTGACGGAATGCCATACCGCCAACGTTAACAGAGGTAATTTTCACGCCGCCTTCAACGAGGCGCTCAACATCTGTCGGGTTGGTGAATAACAGCATTACACGTTCGCCAGCATATTTCGGGTTGTTGTAGACACGGATCATCTTGGCAACATCAACCACGTGTGCTGTTACGCCCGGAGGTGCAACCTGGGTGAGCAGTGTCTTACGAACGGTATCCGCAGCCACTTCATCACTAACAACGATAATACGGGAGACATTGGTTTCTTTGGTCCAGCGGGTAGCGACCTGACCGTGAATCAGACGATCGTCGATACGCGCAAGGCCAATAACCATGTAGTCATTTGGTCCCATTGGTTTTGCCGGAGTTGGAGCCGCTTTTGGTGCGGCGGCGGCGGGTGCTGGCGCTGCTTTTTCAACCGGTTTGGCTTTCAGTGCTTTCACGCCTTCACGGCCTGTTTCTACTGCCAGCGCCACCAGTTCATCAAAACCAGGGTCATCATCACGAGCCATTAACGTTTCCACCAGCATTGGAATGTTAACGCCTGCGATCACTTCATAATGCTCTTTGTCGACGACAATACGGCTGGCAGCATTGAACGGGCTGCCGCCCCATGTATCAACGAGAAACAGCACGCCTTTAGTGGTGTCGAGTTTTGCCAACTGAGCGTTGTACTTTTCAATCAGCGTTTCGGCATTTTCACCTGGAACGAAATCGATCCAGCCGACGTTTTCCTGCTCGCCTAACAGCATCTCTGCCGTTTTAAGCAACTGCTCTGCAGCCCAACCATGTGTGCCTATAACAATAGCAATGGTCACTTGCTACCTCCTTTATTATTGTTAACACCTCAACGTGCCAGATGTATTTTTTGAATCGTCGTCCACAATCGAATCGATTCAGATAAGGGTTACAACCAAAAACCCCCTGCGTTTCGCGATTTATTTTAGATAGCGAAAAAAATATTTTATGTGATGAGGATCCGTAATTTAACTTTGGATTAGCAAAATTCCGAAAGGTAAAATACCCTCGTTACATTCGTTTGCAAAGGAAGGTAAATCTTTGCCAAATCAGAGTTCTCTCTGATATGTTTAACTCCCGTTTAACAATCAAGGAGTATGGGGCAGCAGCCCGCAGTATGGATCGTCACCGACGTCATTTCAGCATCAGGCCTTTCAGCGCCTGCCTTTCTGGCATTTTTTGCCGCACCTTTTGTTTGCATTTTGTCGTTACGCCTGCATTATTTCTGGCGCCGAATAGCTATTCCTTAAGCAGGAGCTTGTCATGGAATTCTTAATGGACCCCTCGATTTGGGCGGGGCTACTCACGCTTGTCGTTCTTGAAATCGTGCTGGGTATCGATAACCTGGTTTTTATCGCCATTCTTGCCGATAAACTGCCGCCAAAACAACGTGATAAAGCACGTTTGTTGGGGCTGTCGCTGGCGCTGATCATGCGTCTGGGACTGTTATCGCTGATTTCATGGATGGTCACCCTGACCAAACCGCTATTTACCGTGATGGATTTTTCCTTCTCCGGCCGCGATCTGATTATGTTGCTTGGGGGGATATTCTTGCTGTTTAAAGCGACAACGGAGCTACATGAACGGCTGGAAAACCGCGATCATGATTCTGGTCATGGCAAAGGCTATGCCAGTTTCTGGGTGGTCGTAACACAGATTGTCATCCTTGATGCCGTTTTCTCGCTGGATGCGGTGATTACTGCAGTAGGGATGGTCAACCATCTGCCGGTGATGATGGCAGCGGTGGTGATTGCGATGGCAGTCATGTTGCTGGCATCGAAACCGCTGACGCGATTCGTTAACCAGCATCCAACGGTAGTGGTGCTCTGTCTGAGCTTCCTGTTAATGATTGGTCTGAGTCTGGTAGCAGAAGGCTTTGGTTTCCACATTCCGAAAGGTTACCTGTATGCCGCGATTGGCTTCTCGATCATTATCGAAGTATTTAACCAAATTGCGCGCCGTAACTTTATTCGTCACCAGTCGACTTTACCGCTGCGTGCACGTACTGCTGATGCCATCCTGCGTTTGATGGGCGGTAAACGTCAGGCGAATGTGCAGCATGATGCGGATAACCCGATGCCGATCCCGGTGCCGGAAGGTGCGTTTGCCGAAGAAGAGCGATACATGATTAACGGTGTACTGACTCTGGCGTCGCGCTCTCTGCGCGGGATTATGACGCCGCGCGGCGAAATCAGCTGGGTTGACGCTAACCTTAGTGTCGATGAAATCCGTGAGCAGTTGCTTTCTTCGCCACATAGCCTGTTCCCGGTATGTCGCGGAGAGCTGGATGAAATCATCGGTATCGTGCGTGCGAAAGAACTGCTGGTGGCACTGGAAGAGGGCGTTGATGTAGCGGCGATTGCTTCGGCGTCTCCGGCGATTATCGTTCCGGAAACCCTCGATCCGATCAATCTGCTGGGCGTGCTGCGTCGCGCTCGCGGTAGTTTTGTGATCGTGACCAACGAGTTTGGTGTGGTGCAAGGTCTGGTTACGCCTCTGGATGTGCTGGAAGCCATTGCAGGTGAGTTCCCGGATGCTGATGAAACGCCGGAAATCATTACCGACGGCGACGGCTGGCTGGTAAAAGGTGGTACAGACCTCCACGCTTTACAGCAGGCGCTTGATGTTGAGCACCTTGCTGATGACGATGATATCGCGACGGTCGCAGGTCTGGTGATTTCTGCAAATGGTCACATCCCGCGTGCGGGCGATGTGATTAACGTAGGGCCGTTGCATATTACCATTGTTGAAGCTAACGATTATCGTGTTGACCTGGTTCGTATTGTTAAAGAGCAACTGGCTCACGACGAAGACGAATAATCATTAACGAAATGGCATAACGGGCGTGATATGCCCATTATGCCGGGCGGGCGGCGGTTGGCTGCCCGCCAGCCATTTTGGGAAATCACGCAGCGGCATTGGTTGCGCGTACAAATATCCTTGTAAAATATGCACCCCATGACGGCGTAAATATTTTGCCTGTTCTTGCGTTTCTACGCCCTCCGCCACCAGTTCAATATTCAGTCTTTGCCCCAACGCAATGATGATATCGGTTATCGTCGAGTTAACCGCGTCTGAACCAATTGCAGCGGTGAATGACTTATCAATTTTCAGGACGTCAGGGCGTAACGTTTCCAGCCAGGAAAACGAACTGTTGCCGGTGCCGAAATCATCAATCGCCAGTTTGACGTTTTTACGATGCAGTTCGCGGGCGGTAATGACTCTAACTTATTGATAGTGTTTTATGTTCAGATAATGCCCGATGACTTTGTCATGCAGCTCCACCGAT